>DATHRJ010000040.1:0-12759 GCA_035465455.1 Lysobacter sp. | reverse complement strand
CCGGGGACGGAATCGTCGCTGTCCGCACCTGCGGGATCCGCGCCTGCAACTCCGGCGCCGACAGCGACGGCTCCGGCACCGAAACCATCGGCGCGCGGATGGGTGCGGGGATCTCGCGCTGCGCGACCTCGGGAATGCGCTCGCCGAGGTCCGGCGCTGTGGGCTGTGGCGTCCGGATCTGCAACGGGGCCGCCTGCAGCGGCGCGGGAATCTCGACCACCTGCACCGTCGGGGTCGGTGCGCGCAGCTCCGGCGCGGAGATCGCCGGCTCGGCGGCACGGACGATGGGGGCGGTCAGCACGAACGCCTCGGACGTGTCCGGCACCGGCTCGCTGACACTGACCGCCTGTTCGGCAGGAGCAGGGACCGGCTCCGGCGGACTCGGCGTGGTCTCCTGCGCGGGCGCTGCCGGCGCGGGCGCCTGGATGGCGACGCTGGCTTGCGGCGGCGACGGCGGGGATGGACGTGCGCGGGACTCGAGCTGTCCGGTGCGGGCGCCGGGCTCCGCTTCTTCAGCCTCCGCAGGGTCCGCCACCGCCCCGCCGCCGGCATCGTCCGGACTTCCGGTGCCGATCAACTCGACTTCCACCACCGAGTCGCCCTCGGGCGCGGACCGGGGAAAACTGACGTACATCAGCCACAGCAGCATCACGCCCACGAACAGATGCCATAGCAGCGAGACCGCGGCGGCGAACCAGCGCCAGCGCCGGTCCTCGCGCGCAGGCGGCTGCCATTGCTGTCGGAAGATCGTCGCGAACGCCTGCCAGCGGGTGAGCTCATCCGCTCGCCGGGGTGCCGTGGCCAGGGGCCGCTGCGCCAGTACCGCCACCAGCGACTGGGGGGACGCGCCGGTCACCCTGCCCCGCTGTTCGCGCAACGATTCCAGCCACGCCTGCCAGCCCGCGGGAAATTCGCCTGGAGCCCGACGGGTGTGCGGTGCCACCAGCCGCAGGCGCCGCTGCAGCGCTTCGATCAGTTCCGCGGCGGATACCACTGCGGCGCCGCGCCGGACTCAGGCCGCCGAATCGCGCGGCATGTAGGGTGCCTCACCCGTATCGTGGTCGGTCGCATCGCGCACCGCCGTCACCCCGGGGACCTTCTCCAGCAGGGTCTTCTCGATCCCCTGCTTCAGGGTGACGTCGGCCATCCCGCAGCCGTGGCAGCCACCGCCAAAGCGCAACAGCACCACGCCGTCGGCGGTGACCTCCTGCACGTCGACATGGCCGCGGTGCTGGGCCAGCTGCGGGTTGATCTCGTGCTCGACGATGTAGTGCACGCGCTCCACCAGGGACGCCGACTCCGGCGGAGCCTGCCCCTTGATCTTCGGTGCGCGGATCTGCAGCTGCCCGCCCGTGCCCTTGGTCTCGTAATCGATCTCGGCGCCATCCAGGTAGGTCACGCTGGCCGCGTCGAGCCACACGGTGAAGCCTTCGCAGTCCACCGCCCATTCGTCGCCCCGCAGGTCGGCCGGCTCGGCGAACTCCAGGCGCACGTCGGCCTTCGCCGTGCCCGGACTGACCGCGGTCAGTCGGACGCCTAGGCCTGGAAGCGCCTCGCGTTCGATCAGCTTGAGGAAATGCGTCTGCGCGGATTCGGATATCTGGATCATCGCGGTATTCTAGCGCTTGCCGTATCACCGTTCGTCCCGACCCGGTGTCGGGGCGACACCGCATGTCATCCGTTCATGCTGCTGGACGGATGCCGGAGCCGAAATGAACGACCTGATCCCCCTCGCCCAAGCCCATTGCCTTGCCCGCCGCGGTATCGAGCACAAACTCACCGAGGCGCGGGTTCGCGAGTTGCTGCCCGAGGTCCCGGGATGGGCGCTGAGCGAGGCTGGCCAGGCGCTCACCAGGACTTTCACGTTCCCCGACTACTATCACACCATGGCTTTCGTGAACGCGCTGGCGTACATGGCGCATCGCGAAGACCACCATCCCGATCTCGGGGTGCACTACGATCGGTGCGTCGTGCGCTATTCCACCCACGATGTCGGCGGATTGAGCGAGAACGACTTTATTTGCGCAGCGAAGGCCGATTCACTGGCCTGAGCCCGCACCGCAGGAGAGGCAACCGCTATGGACGATCGTTTCCTCCGGCTCGCCATCGGCGCAGCCATCGCTTCGGGTTTGATGCTGGCCGGGTGCGAGCAGTCCGTTCCACCCCCGCTGCCCAGCACCCGCGTCATGGCGGTCGAAACGCCGCCGCCGGTCTATCCGCTCGAACTGGCATGCGCCGACATCGGCGGTCGCGTGCTGCTCCAATTGAGCATCGGGCCTGACGGACGCCCCACCAGGGTCGAAACCCTCGAGAGCAGCGGGCAACCCGCGCTGGATGCTTCCGCCGCCAAAGCCGTCGAAGACTGGACGTTCCAGGCGGCGACGCGCGCGGGCCAGCCGGTAGCCAGCCAGATCAATGTGCCGATGACCTTCACCCCGCCGGTGGAGAAGCCGGACAGCTGCTTCGCCCTGGAAGACCAGCAGCGAAAGCAGCAGGACTAGCGGCTCGGCTGCGCGCCGATCCTTGGTCGGCTTCAGGCGAGGCGATCGAGGGCGTCAAGCAACTCAGGCGCCAGCGGTGCATTCAGCAGGTACGGTGTCTTGCCACCGTCGAGTGCGAATTCCAGCGTGGCCGCGTGCAGGAACAGACGTTTCAGCCCCGCCTGCTCGCGCAATCGCTTGTTGACCGCCGGATCGCCGTACTTGTCGTCGCCCGCCACCGGATGCCCGATGTGCTGCGCGTGCACGCGGATCTGATGGGTGCGACCGGTCGCGATCCGCACCTCGCAATAGGATTGCCCTCCCCGGCGCTCGAGCACCCGGAAGTGGCTGAGCGAAGGCTTGCCAGCGGCGTTGACCTGCACATGCCGCTCGCCACCCTGGCGCAAGCCAACATGCAGCGCGGCGTCGACCGACATCACTCCATCGGGCATCCGCCCGGACAACAGCGCCAGGTAGCGCTTGGCGATGCCGCCCTCCTCGCGCATCAGCGCCTGCATCTCGGTCAGCGCGGAGCGCTTCTTCGCCACGATCAGCAGCCCCGACGTATCGCGATCCAGCCGGTGCACCAGCTCCAGCGTGTGCCCGGGTCGCGACGCGCGCAGGGTCTCGATCGCACCGAAGCTGATCCCGCTGCCGCCGTGGCTGGCGACGCCGGAAGGCTTGTTCAGCGCGAGCAGGCGTGCGTCCTCGAACACGATCGCCGCGTCCAGAGCATTCATGAAACCCTGCGGCGGCATCGGTTTTTCGCCGGGTTCGGGCAGGCGCAGCGGCGGAATCCGCACCTCGTCGCCGCCCTCCAGCTTGCGGTCGGCCTTCGCGCGCCCGCCGTTGACCCGCACCTGGCCGGAACGCACCAGCTTGTAGACCAGCGACCGCGGCGCGCCCTTCAGTTGCCCCAGCAGGAAGTTGTCCAGCCGCTGGCCTTCGCGGTCCTCGGGGACGCGAACGGTTCTGGCGCCGGCGCGGGCGTCGGCGGGTGCGGCTGGGGAAGCTGAATAGGTCATCCGGAAGGGGTTATCTGGTACACTCGCGACGCGAGATAAGGTTTTGATTTCGCAGGTAGTTGTATCGACGAAGGCAGATTTCTTGCCGGCGACGGTACCGGGCCAAAAGCCCAGCCTGCGATTCCGGTCCGCGTCTAACCACTGCCCTCGGGGTAGCCATGTTAGCAGCGGCGGCCCGGCGGAACCGGCCTCGCCCGAGTGGGTCACACCACCTGTGATGAACACGACCCGTGTGGCGCCAGGGCAATCGATGCCCGAAGCCGCCGCCGGCCCCAGGAAATCAGGAAGTAACAAGCGCTCCCGCGGCATGCCGTGGTGTTGTAGCGCTGGTAGTGGGAGCCTCGCCGGCCCCGCATCGTGGCTTGCCACTTGCAGCACCGGCGGTGTGGCTTCAGTTCCCAGACGAAACGCCATGGCGTTCCGCGCGGTAGAGCGCGTGAGGACGCAACAATGAAACGCATGCTGATCAATGCGACGCAGGCAGAAGAACTGCGCGTAGCCATCGTCGATGGCCAGAACCTGTACGACATCGACATCGAGCAACCGTCGAAGGAACAGAAGAAGTCCAACATCTACAAGGGCCGGATCACCCGGCTTGAGCCCTCGCTGGAGGCCGCGTTCGTCGAATACGGCGGCGAGCGCCACGGCTTCCTGCCGCTCAAGGAAATCTCCCGCGACTACTTCCAGGCAGGCGTCGACCCGAACAAGGCCGGCCTGAAGGAACTGCTGCGCGAAGGCCAGGAAGTCGTGGTCCAGGTCGACAAGGAGGAGCGCGGAAACAAGGGCGCAGCCCTGACCACGTTCATCTCGCTGGCCGGCCGCTACATGGTGCTGATGCCGAACTCGCCCACCGCCGGCGGCGTTTCGCGCCGGATCGAAGGCGACGACCGCGCCGCGCTCAAGCAGGCGATGGACAGCCTGGCGATTCCCGACGACATGGGCGTGATCATCCGCACCGCGGGCGTCGGCCGCGACGCCGAAGAACTGCAGTGGGACCTGGACTACCTGCTGCAGGTCTGGCGCTCGGTCGCCGAAGCCGCGCTGACCAAGCCCGCGCCGTTCCTGATCTACCAGGAATCGCGGCTGATCATCCGCGCGCTGCGCGACTACATGCGCCCGGACATCGGCGAGATCCTGGTCGATACCCCGGAGATGTACGCCGAGGCGCGCGACTTCGTCGAGCAGGTGATGCCGCACAACCTGCGCAAGCTGAAGGAATACACGGACGACGTGCCGTTGTTCAACCGCTTCCAGATCGAATCGCAGATCGAGAATGCGTATGAGCGCACGGTGCGCCTGCCCTCGGGCGGCTCGCTGGTCATCGACCAGACCGAGGCGCTGACCGCGGTCGACGTCAACTCGGCGCGCGCCACCAAGGGCGGCGACATCGAGGAAACCGCGTTCAACACCAACTGCGAAGCGGCCGAGGAAATGGCCCGGCAGATGCGCCTGCGCGATCTGGGCGGCCTGGTCGTGATCGACTTCATCGACATGTCGTCCAGTCGCCACCAGCGCGACGTCGAGAACCGCCTGCAGAACGCGCTCAAGCAGGATCGTGCACGGGTGCAGGTCGGGCGCATCTCGCGCTTCGGACTGCTCGAGATGAGCCGCCAGCGCCTGCGTCCCAGCCTGGGCGAGTCCAGCCAGCTGGTATGCCCGCGTTGCGAGGGCCACGGGCGCATGCGCAGCGTCGAGTCGCTGTCGCTGTCGATCCTGCGCGTTGCTGAAGAGCACGCGATGAAGGAGAACACCGGGCAGGTGCTGGTGCAGGCGCCGACCGAGATCGCCACCTACCTCCTCAACGAGAAGCGCCGCGCGCTCAGCGAGATCGAACAGCGCCACGACGCGCCGATCGTGATCGTCGCCGACGAGCAACTGGAAACCCCGCACTACGAAGTCACGCGCATCCGTGACAACGAAATGGGCGAGGAGACCACCAAGCCCAGCTACCACCGCGGCACGCCGCGCAAGCTGGCAACGCACTCGCTGACCAAGGCCCACATCAATATCCCGGCCGCACCGGCGGTCACCAACGTCAAGCCGGCGCAGCCGGCTCCGCTGCGCGAGCCGCGGGAAGCGGCCGCGCCCGCGCCGCACCTCGTGCCGGCGCCCGCATTCGTGACCCCGACGCATTCGGTCGGCGTGGTCGAACGCATCCTGCGGTTCTTCCGTGGCAGCGAGTCGGCCCCGGCAAAGCCGGCCTCGCCCGCTCGTTCGGGCGAGGGCCGTGATCGCGGCGAGCGCAGCGGTGGACGTCGCGACGGTCGCGGCGGCAAGCAGGGCGGACGCGACGGCCAGCGCCGCGACGAGCAGCGTCGCGGACCGTCCGATGGCGCGCAGGCGCAGCAGGCCGGCCGCCCGCCCAAGCAACAGCAGAAGCAGAAGCCGAAACAGCAGCAGCCCAAGCCGGCCGCGGACCAGCGCGCGATGGGCACGCAGGGCATCGCAGCGGGCGAGGCGGCCAGCGATGGCAACGCGCCCCGGACCCCGCGTCCGCCACGCGAGCCACGGCAGCCTGCCGCCGCGCGGGTCGATCACGCCCCGAGCGAGCAGGATGCGACGATCGATGCAGCAGTAGCGCCCGCCGCACCGGTGCGGATGGCGTTCACCCCGCAGGCCCCTGAGGCGCAGGCCCCGGAATCCGGGGACCAGGCGATCGTGACGGCTGGCGACGAAAGCCAAGCCGGTAGCGCCGGGACCTCTCCGGATGCCGAAGCCGAAGGCGCCGGTGAGACCGGCCGCCGTCGCCGCGGCCGTCGCGGTGGTCGCCGCCGCCGTCGTGGGGGTGCTGAAGGCGCTGCCGAGGCTGGTGCCCCGGACGCGGGCCTGCTCGGTGACGAGGACCAGGCCGAGGCAAGCATGGAGCCGACCGCGACAGTGAACCGTTCGCAGCCGGAGTTCGATTTCGAGGACGAAGCACCCGCCGCATCCAAGCCGACACCGCGCGTCAGCGTTGCCAATGCCGAGGCTCCCAGCGCAGCGGTTGCGGCGACCCAAGCCGAAGCGCCGGCCCCGGTCGATCCGGCTGCAGCAGCCATCCGCGCCTTGCCGGACGCGACTGCGTCCTCGCAGCCCGGGCCTGCCGACGAGGAAGTACCTGCCATCCCTGACGCTTCCGTGGTCGAGGTGGTGGTCGATGAACCCGTGGTGGTGGAGACGCCGGTCGAGCCCGTCGTCGTGCCCGAACCGCTTCCGGTCGGCGGCTTCACCAACGCGCCGGATGCCGTTCCGGAGTCGCCGACGGAACCGTCGTCGGAAGTGGAGCCCGACCTTTCGGATGCGGCCGCGGAGCTGCCGATGGAAACCCCGAACGAGGTCGAGCCCAGCCGTCCGGCCTCGGCCATGGGCAACGTCGAATCCGTGCCAGCCGCGCCGTCGGAATCGCCTGATTCGCGCCCGACGCCTGAGCCTGCGCAGCCGCATACGGCAGGCTTGTTCGACGTGGTGTCGACCGACCCCGCGGATGCGGCGGTCGAGGGTGCGCAGATCACCGAGAGCGCCGGTTCGGAGCACGACGAGGGTCGTCGCGCCTGATCCTGGTTCCTGCAATGGCCGGTTCGCCGGCAACAAGAAACGGGCCGCCAACCAGCGGCCCGTTTTTTTTTGGCTTTACCTCGCCACCATGGCCGAGGATCGGCTACAGCACGAGCGCGGGCTCCAGCAAACCGTACTGGCCGAGCATCCGCGTCAGCGCGATGGTGTCGCAGATATCCAGCTTCTCGAACAACCGCGACTTGTGCGTGCTGACGGTCTTGGCACTCAGGCTCAGGCGCTTGGCTATGTGTTCCTGTCGCAGGCCCTGCGCCAGCAACAGCGCAATCTCCATTTCGCGGGGCGACAATTCGTCCAGCGGCGATTCGCCGCGGCCGATGCCGGACAACGCCAGATGTTGGGCGATGTTGCTGGCGAGGTAGCGCTTGCCGCGGGCGACGTCACGCACCGCCCGCACCAGTTCGCTGGCATCGCCACCCTTCCCGACATAGCCGAACGCACCCGCCTCGAGCAGGCGTTTGGGCATCGGGCCATCCTCCAGCACCGAAACGATGATCACCCGGGTGCCGTGGTCGCCCTTGACCACCCGCTCGGTGACTTCAAGCCCGCTGACTCCCGGCAGGTGCAGGTCGCAAAGCACCACGTCCGGCTTCAGCGCGCGAATGAGCGGCAATGCCAACTCGCCGCTCTCGGCCTCGCCGATAACCTGCATGTCCGGCTCGGCGGCAAGAATCATGCTCATGCCGGTGCGCACCAGCGCGTGGTCGTCCACCATAAAAATCCGTATGTTCATCCCTGTCCCCTTTGTGGCTTCCTTTCCGCGGAGGCTACGCGGGCCAATGGGGTGGCGCAACAATGACCAGCGCTGCTTTTGAGCGACCCGCACTCAACAGGTAATCCCGATGCTCCGACGCTCCCCGCTGTCTTTGCTGGCACCCACGACGCTGCTGTGGCTGATCGTCCTTGCTGCGGGACCGTCGCACGCGGCGGCCCCGGCGGCGACCTACCCGGTGCCTGCCCGCGGAGTGATCGGCATCGACGAGGCCCACCTCGGCCCCCGCTTCTGGATCGAGCGCCTGCCCCAGCCCGACGTCGTGCTGCTGGGCGCCGATGCGATCGCCGCGCAGAACGAGCGCCTGCTGCGCCTGGACGATTCAATGCACGACCTGCGCTCGATGCCGCAGGTGCTGACACGCGCGCAGGTCGTCGGCTGGATCAGCGCTTTGTCGCAGCGGCCGCGGCAGCGGCGGTTCGACACCAGCGGGGTCGCGATACCGGAGGCAACGCTGGACGGCCTGGCCGATGATCTCGCGCTCGATGGGATCCACGCGCAGCAGCCGACGCGCTTTGGCCTGGTGGTGCAACGCGCCGCACTGCGCACGTTTCCGACCAACCTGCGCGTCTTCAGCAAGCCCGGCGAAACCGACATCGACCGTTTCCAGGAAACCGCATTGTTCCCCGGCGATCCGGTGGTGATCGCGCACCGCAGCCGCGACGGCAAGTGGCTGTTCGTAATCAGCCCGCGCTATGCCGCCTGGATCCAGGCGCAACACGTTGCCGAAGGCACGAGGGCGCAGGTTCTGGGCCATGGCGAGCGCACGCCCTTCCGTGTCGTCACCGGGGCCAAGGAACGCACCGTGTTCACTCGTGAGCAGCCAGGCGTATCCGAGTTGCAGCTCGAGATGGGCGTGCGCGTGCCGGTGATGCTCGATTGGCCAGCGGACGAACCGGTCAACGGGCAGCATCCCTACAGCGCGCACGTGATCCAACTGCCGGTGCGCGGGGATGACGGCCGGCTGGCGCTGGTCCCGGCCCTGCTGCCGAAGATCGCCGACAGCGCGGGCGAATATCTGCCGCTGACCGCGTCCAATCTGATCACACAAAGCTTCAAGTTCCTCGGCGAGCGCTACGGCTGGGGCCACGCCTACAACGGGCGCGACTGCAGCGGCTTCGTGTCGGAGATCTACCGCAGCTTTGGCGTGCAGGTGCCCCGCAATACCAGCGCACAGGCGGTGAGCCCGGCGCTGGACCACACCACGTTCGCAGAGGAAGCAGGCGGCGCGGCGCGGGCAGAGGCGGTGGCCGGATTGCAGGTCGGCGACCTGGTGTACATGCCGGGTCACGTGGTGATGGTGATCGGGCATGTCGACGGCGAACCCTACGTCATCCACGACATCAACGGCGGCAGTTACCTTGGGGCCGACGGCAGCCTGCGCAACATGCAACTCAACGGCGTTTCCGTCACGCCGCTGCTGCCGATGATGCTCAACGAGCGCGAACGCTACGTCGACCGCATGACCAGCGTGGTGCGAATGCGCGCCGCAGCTCCCGCAGGCGATGCCGTCCGCACCGAACACTGATCAGCCCGACCCATCGAGCACAAGAAGCCCCATCCAATGAAGATCACCGACATCACGTTGGGAATGCTGCGGGTACCACTGAAGACGGCGTTCAAGACCGCGCTGCGCACGGTGGAACTGGTCGAGGACATCGTGGTCATGATCCACACCGATGACGGCCGCATCGGCTACGGCGAGGCACCGGCGACGGCGGTGATCACCGGGGATACCCACGACTCCATCGTCGCGGCGATCCGCCACTACATCGGTCCGCGCGTGATCGGCGAGGACATCAGCGATCTGAATCGCATCACCGGGCTGATCCAGTGTTCGATGGCGAACAATTCCAGTGCCAAGGCCGCGGTCGAAATCGCCGTGTACGACCTGTTCGGCCAACTCTATGGCGCGCCGCTGTACAAGCTGCTGGGTGGCGGCGTCCCATCGCTCACGACCGACATCACCATCAGCGTCGACCATGTCGACAAGATGGTCGCCGACTCGATCGAGGCGGTAGGACGCGGCTTCGGGTCGCTGAAGATCAAGGTCGGCAAGGACATCGGCGTCGACGTGGAACGCATCAAGGCGATCCATGCCGCGGTCGGAAATCGCGCGCTGCTGCGGCTGGACGCAAACCAGGGCTGGACGGCGAAGCAGGCGGTGTCCGCGATCCGGACCCTCGAGGATGCCGGCGTTGCGCTTGATCTCGTCGAGCAGCCGGTCAAGGCGCACGACCTGGAGGGCATGCGCTACGTCAGCGAACGCGTGCACACGCCGATCATGGCCGACGAGAGCGTGTTCGGCCCGATGGAGGTGATCGAACTGATCCGGATGCGCGCGGCCGACATCATCAACATCAAGCTGATGAAGTCAGGCGGCATCTCCAACGCGATCCGTATTGCCGACATCGCATCGCTGCACGGCGTGGAGTGCATGATCGGCTGCATGCTGGAGAGCAGCATCAGCGTCGCCGCGGCGGTGCACGTGGCGGTCGCCAAGAGCGACGTCATCACCAGGATCGACCTGGACGGGCCTTCGCTGTGCCAGTTCGATCCGGTCGACGGCGGAGTCATCTTCAACGAGTCCGAGATCGCCGTGCCCGATGCGCCTGGCCTCGGCATCCGCGCGATCCGCGGGCTGGAACCGATTGCTGCCTGACATGACATTCCCGATGAGATTTTTCGAACACCGGAAACCCACATGCTGACCCACCATGCCCCCATCCGCCGCGCCGGTCTGCTGGTCTGGGCCGCGCTGATCGCCAGCGTGCTGTCGTCCCTGGGTTGCACCCACCGTGCAACCCGGGACGGTGCACCGGCAGCCGCCTGGGCGCAGTCCCGTCAACTGGTGCTGGTCACGGTGCCGGACTGGAACACCGACCACGGCACGTTGCGCCGCTATGCGCGCAACGCGGCCGGCTGGCATGCGGTCGGCGACGCGCGACCGGTAATGATCGGGCGCAGCGGCGCGGCGTGGGGCACCGGCCTGCACCCATCGCCGCGGCAAGGTCCGGTCAAGCGTGAGGGCGATGGCCGCGCTCCTGCCGGTGTGTTCCGCATCGGTCGTGCGTTCGGTTACGCCGAGCAGGCGACCACTGCCCTGCCCTACGATGCGATGCAGGCATCGCATTACTGCGTCGATGTGAACGCGTCGCCGCTGTACAACCGGATCGTCGATACGCGCGTGGTCGGCGCGCAGGCGGTTGCCGGCTCCACGGAACCGATGCGCCGCGACATCCACGCCGATGGCGACCAGCGCTACCGGCTCGGCTTCGTCATCGAACACAACACCGACGCCATCCCGGCCGCAGGCAGCTGCATCTTCGCCCACCTGTGGAAATCCCCGACCGATGCAACGGCCGGGTGCACCGCGATGGACGAGACGACGATGAACGATCTGCTTGCCTGGTTGCGGCCCGAGCGCCAGCCGCTGTTCGTGCTGATGCCGGCACGGGAATACGCCCGCATGCAGGCGGCCTGGCAACTGCCGGCGATCCAGCCGTGAGGCTCGCCAGGACCGTATCCGGCAAAGACGCGTCGCCCGAAGCCGCACGCGAGCCCGCCTGACCGGCTGGCGCCACGCACCGGCTGCGCGCTACTTCAAGCGCAGCCTCGCATCACCCGAGAAGGTCTCGATGCTGATTTCAGCGTCTCCTGCGCCGTAGCGGTGCTCGAAATGCGAGCCCGGCCCGTGCCGCGGCCGGTTGATCGTCGCACCCGGCGCTGCCAGCGTGCCGCTGAAGCTCTCACCGCGCACCCTTGCCGACAGCGTGCCCGGCAATTGCAGGTCGAGGTCGCCGCTGACGCTCTCCAGCGTCACCCGACCGCCCACGGCCAATGCGGTATCAATGCGCATATCGCCTGACACGCTGGAACCTGCGTACCGGCGGACATGCGAACCCAGGGTGTCGACCACGATATCGCCAGAGACCGTTTCGACCTTGAGCTCGCCATCCAGCCGTCCGCGCAACTGCACATCGCCGCTGACGCTTTCCACGCCGACCTGCCCGCTGTTGAGCGTCAGTTTCAGGTCGCCGCTGACACTCTCGATCCGCGCCTGGCGCGGTGCCGCCGCGACGGTGATGTCGCCACTGACGCTGTCGATCGACAGGTCGGTCGACGCCACGCCATTGACGTCGATATCGGCGGAAACCGCGTCGATTTCCAGCTCCGCACGCAGCGGCACCATCAGACGCAGGATCGTGGGCTCGCTGCGGTCGGTGCCGGAAAGAAAACCGCGGCCACTGCCGCCGTGCGGATACTTCACGCGAATGGCGAGGCGACCGCGATCGCCGGTGATCTCCAGCTTCTCGACGCCTTCACCCAGGCTGCCTTCGATCTTCACCTCGGGGCGCTCCCACGCACGCACCTCGATCCGGCCCTTGAGGTTCTCGATCTCGACCCGGCCATCGGCATCGAGCGGGCGCGTCTCGTTGATCGGCGTGGCGGCCAATGCCTGGCCGGCGGCGGCTACGGTCACGGCGAGTAGGAATGCGAGGCTGTGGCCAAGTCTGCGAATCATGGGGTTTCTCCGGTCAACTGTAGGTGCCGCGCTGCGCGAGCGCGAGGCGATGGGAATAGGTCCGTCGCAACTGGTCCAGCAGCAGCGTGGAATCGGGATCCTGCGACAGCGCGTAATGGATCAGGCTCAGATTCCGGTCGAGCTCATCCAGCGTCGACTTCAGCGCGGGGCTCGGCTCCGCCCGGGCGCTTGCGACCTCGCCAAGCGCAGCGTCGTATTGGCGCGTCAGGCCCGCCGCTTCGCGCTGCACCACGCTAGCCTGGACAGTCTCCGCAGGCGGCGATCCGTCGGGCAGGCTTTCGCGCTGAAACCCGATGGCACCGATCGCGACGGCCAGCGTTGCCGCGAGCGCGACCGGCACGACCCAGCGGCGCCGCGCCGCTACAGCGGAGGCCGCGGGCTGCT
>DATHRJ010000039.1:0-2017 GCA_035465455.1 Lysobacter sp. | reverse complement strand
GCAAAGGCGGAAATGTCCACTTCCCGGGTCTGGTAGCCGAGCAAGTCGCAGGCCGCATCGCCGCCGTTGACCGAATACACCACCTGGTCGTCGATGCGCACGTCCATGTAGTCGGCGGCGGTATCGCAGGCCGGCAGTTCCAGGTCGAAGGTCAGCACCGTCGCGCCGGGCGGAATGGTGAGTGTCTGGGCCATGCTGCCCTGTTCGACGGTGACCTGATCGACGATACCGCCGAACCAGACCCAGTAATCGCCGTCCGAGGCGCCGCTGCCGCCGCCCGTGCCGCAAAAGTCGGCACGGCAGACCGGGCTGCCAAAGTGCGTGGAGAATTCGGTCCAGGCGCCGCCCAGCTCGAAACTGTGGTCCGGGACGGGGGTGGCCGCGACCGCCGCCGTGCATTCCCACCCACTCTCCACTTCGCAGCTGGCGGAGCAGCCGTCGCCGTCCTCCTGGTTGCCGTCGTCGCACTGCTCCGGCGCGTCGGGCAGGGAATTGCCGCAGGGCGAGGGCGGCAGCTCGGCCGCGCAACGGTAAAATTCGACCTCATCGACGTACCAGCCGGTCACACCGTTGCAGCCGTCGACGCCGAAGTCCAGCCGCAGCCGGACGCTGTCACCCGGTGCGGCCAGGCCGTACAGGTTGACCTGCGACTGGCCCCAGCTGCCGTCGAAGCCGCCACCGTCGCTGCCGGTGAAGGCTGGCTGACCGGCGAGGGGATTGCTGTTGCCCATGCCCGCGGAATTCAGCGTGGCGTTATAGGGGCTGACTTCGATGGCGGCTTCCGGAACCAGCGTGAAGGGCCCGCCGTTGACGCTGATCTTCAGGTTGCCGCCGTCCCAGCCGGCCTCGGTGGCGACCCAGTGGTTCAGCGACAGCCGGGGGACTTCGGCGCTTTGCGGAATCTCGATGGTGGGGCTGTCCAGCGCCAGCGCACCGGTCTCGTCGTCCAGTTGGCAATCGCCAGCGATCAGATCGGCCACGAAGGCCGCCGAGCCCGTGCGCTCGTCGGGCAATGCACCGACCACGGCCCAGTCGGGCGTGCCAAAGGTGGCTTCATTGGACACTGCGTACCGGCTGGCCGTCCAGCCCTCCAGGCCGCTTTCCCAGTCGGTCGCGGCAAAATTCACCAGCGCGCCGAGGCCCTCGCAACGCGGCGGCGGGCTGGTATCCAGCAAGGGTCCGAAGCCGCACTGGATCGGCTCGCTGCGCAGCTGGACCGCGGCGATGGCCTTGCCCACCTGGGCACAGTCGCCCGCGCTGATCGCCGTGCCGGACAGACCGGTCACCGGCTGGCTGGTGCTGAGCTGCGGCAGGTCGACGCCGAGCAGGCCGGCGCAACTGGCTTCCAGGGCGTCGGCCATCTGCGCGAAATCGCTGGGCGGAACCAGCAGTTGCAGGGTATTCCAGAACAGGTGGGTGGACTTGAGCAGGCCGAGCGCGCCGATCGCCTGGCTGTTGTAACTGCCGCCGTCGACCAGCAGTGCAAAGGCGTGGTTGGGCACGCCGGAATTGATGTGCACGCCACCGTTGTCTTCGGTTGAGCACCAGTATTGGCCGTCCGACACCTTGCCGGGGTCGCCGTAGCAGGTCGGCGTCCACATATCGCGGATCGCGCCGCCGAAGGCCGGATCGTCCTCGCCCGAAAGCCAACGGTAACTGTTATCGGTGTTGGGGCCCGCGCCGTAGACCGAGCAGGAACCGGCGGTGCGGGCCGTCAGCGGCGCATCGGTGCCGCGGCCATTGAGAAAGTCGACCACCTCGCCCCAGACGTCGGAGAACGATTCGTTCAGGGCGCCCGGCTGCCAGGCGTAGATCAGGTTTGCCGTGTACTCCGTATA
The DNA here is from genome assembly GCA_035465455.1 of Lysobacter sp. Lineage (GTDB taxonomy): Bacteria > Pseudomonadota > Gammaproteobacteria > Xanthomonadales > Xanthomonadaceae > Lysobacter_K. The sequence continues at coordinate 179 of DATHRJ010000039.1, read as the reverse complement.
GGCGTGGCCCCACTCGTGTGCGACGGTGTCGTCGCCGGTCACCCCGTTGCAGTAATTGGTCGAGACGCCGTTCCAGCTGGCATTGGGGCAGAAGATATTCGGGTCGTTGTTCACGGTGCGCAGGGTGGCATCCGCGGCATCGTAAGAGAGCCATGCGCCTCCGGTCATGCTGGAGAACA
>DATHRJ010000038.1:0-3816 GCA_035465455.1 Lysobacter sp. | reverse complement strand
GTGCGCGAGGGCTTCAATGGCCGGGTGTGGTGCACCGACGCCACCCGCAGCCTGTGCGGCATCCTGCTGCCGGACTCTGGGCGGCTGCTGCAGGAAGAGGCCAGTTACGCCAACCGCACAGGCACTTCCCGGCACATGCCCGCGCTGCCGCTGTACACCGAAGCCGATGCCCATGACGGCTTGCGTCGCCTGCACGCCGTGCCGTTCGAGCGGGCGTTCGAGCCGGTACCCGGCGTGGAGGCGACCCTGCGCATGCAGGGACACATCCTTGGCGCGGCCGCGGTGACGCTGGAGTACCAGGGCACCCGCGTGACCTTCAGCGGCGACATCGGCCGCCCGCACGACCCGGTGATGCTGGCCCCGATGCCGCCGGCGGCATCGGACTGGATCGTCGTGGAATCGACCTACGGCAACCGCACGCACGGGCCGGCCGACCTGCAGCACGAGTTGCGCGACGTGCTGCGCCGGGTAATCGCCCGCGACGGCGTCGTGGTCATTCCGGCATTCGCGGTCGGCCGCGCGCAGTTGCTGCTGCACCTGATCGCGCAGTTGCAGGCCAGCGGCGAGGTGCCGACGGTTCCGGTGTTCCTCAACAGTCCGATGGCGACCGACGTGACCGCCCTGTACCGGCGCTACCACGACCACCACCGCCTGGACGCGGCGGCGCTCGATACCCTGCACCGCACCACGCAGATCATCAACAGCGTCGAGCAGTCGCAGGCGTTGAACCGGCGCAAGGGGCCGATGATCATCGTCTCCGCCAGCGGGATGGCCACCGGCGGGCGGGTACTGCACCACCTGGTCGCGTTCGCGCCGGATCCGCGCAATGCGATCGTGCTGAGCGGCTACCAGGCCGGCGGCACCCGCGGTGCCGCGCTCGCGGCAGGGGCGAAAACGCTGCGCATCCACCGCCAGGACGTGGACATCAATGCCGAGGTGCTGCAGCTGTCGGCGGCCTCGGCGCACGCCGACGCCGACGAACTGCTCGACTGGTTGCGCGCCGCGCCCGAGCGACCGCGCAAGGTGTTCGTGACCCATGGCGAACCCGACGCGGCCGATGCCCTGCGCACGCGGATCCAGCGCGAACTCGGCTGGGATGCGCACGTGCCGGAGTACCTGGAACTCGCCGATCTGGCGCTGCAGCGCGAGCCGGTCGGGCCCGGCCGCGGCGGTTCACCGGACAGCCCGCAGGCGGCGAAGATCGACGTGTAGGGAGCTACCGATGTCCGGGTACGGCGGCGCAGGCCGCTGCGGCGGATCAGGCACCAGGCCCGGCCGGCGGGCGCGACATCCTGCCTGCCTCGAGCAGGGCGCGGAATTCCGGTGACGGCACCGGATGCGAGAAGAAGTAGCCCTGCGCATAGTCGCAACCGGCGCCCTTGAGCCAGTCCCGCTGCTCGGCCGTCTCCACGCCTTCGGCGATGACCTTCAGCCCCAGCGTGTGCCCCATCGTGATCGTCGCCTGGACGATCGTCCGGCCGTCCTTGCCCGGGGCGCGAACGAACGACTGGTCGATCTTCAGGCAGTCGACCTCCAGTTGCTTCAGGCTGGCCATCGAGGAACACCCTGTGCCGAACCCGTCGAGGGTCAGCTGGACCCCGGCCTGGCGCAGCGCCTTGAGCCGTTCGACCACCGCCGGCGAGGCACTGCTCACCACCGCCTCGGGCACCTCCACGGAAATGCCGTCACTTCCGCGGCCACGATCCGCCAGATACGCATCCCAGCATTTCATCGGTTCGTGACCGAGGAACTCCACTGCGGAATTGTTGACACTGATCCGGAATGCCGTGCCCAGCAGCCTGCTCCACTCGGCTGCGCGTCCGGCGGCTTCTTCCAGCACCCAGGCATCGATCTGTGAGATCAACCCGCTTTCTTCGGCAAGCTCGAGGAAGTGCGCTGGCAGCGTGAGCCCGGCTTCGGGATGCTGCCAGCGCAGCAGCGCCTCGGCCTTGCGGGTATCCCCCACTGCCAGGTCGACGATCGGCTGGTAGTGCAGGCACAGCTGATGATCGCGCACCGCAAAGCGCAGTTCATCGCGCAGCTTGCTGCGTGCACACGTCGCATCGCGCATGCCGATGGTGTAGAAGCTGAAGCGGTTGCGGCCGCCTTTCTTGGCCGCATACATCGCCTGGTCGGCATTCCTCATCAGATCCTCGGGCGCGCTGGCATCCAGCGGAAACAGCGTGATGCCGATGCTGCCCGAGACCTGCACCGTCTCGTCCTGGACAAGGAAGGGCGCCCCCAACTGATCAAGCATCTTCTGCGCCACCAACTCGACCCGCGACGCCCGGTCGACCTCGGGGATGATGATCGAAAACTCGTCGCCACCGATGCGCGCCACCGTGTCGGTGCTGCGCACGCAGCCGATGAGGCGCTGGGCAACCTGCTGCAGCAGCTTGTCGCCGGCATCGTGGCCGAGCCGGTCGTTGACATCCTTGAAGCCGTCCAGATCCATGATCATCAGGGCCATTCCACGCCCGGCGCGCTGCGACCGCTTGAGGTCCTGTTCGATCCGGTCGCGGAATACCCGGCGGTTGGGCAGCCCGGTCAGTTCGTCGAAGTTCGCGGTTCTCTCGATGTTCTCCGCATAGGCCTTGTGTTCGGTGATGTCGCGCACCACGCCGGCGATCGCATCCACGTGTCCCGGCGGGCCCATGACCGGAACCAGCACGTATTCGTAGGTCAACTCACGCCTGGATTCTCCCAGGTGTGGCACCTCGCCCCGGCACACGGCATTGCGGTCCAACACCTCCTGAAGGTGGGCCTGGATATCGGCGGCGACTGGCCCTCCCAGGTCGGCAATGCGACTGCCGGCAAGATCGGACGGCGCCATCGCGTAGAAGTCCGCCATCGCCCGATTGGCATAGATGAAGCGGCCCTGTGCATCGAGGATGAAATTCAGGTCAGGCGATGCCGACAGCAGCGTGTCGAACAGACTGGTGGTCTGCTCCTTGTCGCTGGCGTAACGGGCGACCGATTCGGCCACCGCCTGGTCGATCGCTTCGTTGAAGCGCACCAGTTCCTCGTTGACCACCGGCGGTGCGTCCGGGCTGGACTGCCGCCACCGTTGCAACACGCTGGCGCGCAGCGCGCGAAACTCCGACAGGCCCTCATTGATGCTGAACCCTTCCGCGGCGCGCTCGGCGCCGTGCAACGCGGCCTGCGAGGCGTCGGTGGATGCCGGTCCGCGGCCTTGCGATTTTTCCAACTGCTCGTGGTTCGTCTGCGCACGGTCAAGGTCGGTGGCGATCGCCTGCAGGATCCCACCGGCGTGATCGCGCGAGGCCTTGGCATCCAGTCTCCGGGCCGATGGGATCGTGCGGACGAACTGCTCCCAGGCATCGAGGATCGGGGCGAAATCGCCGCGAATGAAATCCGACAGTGTCTTTGCCATCCCCCATCGTCCTCGGATTTGCTGGGTGCGACGGTGGTTCGGGACCGGTGGAGCCGGGGTATCGCCACACAGGCCTCGACTTCAAGCCGGTTTCTCAGGCCGCCGCCGAAAGCGCGGGTCGGTGCGCATCAATGTCGCGTCCTGGACAGCAGGGCCAGCGTGATCGCCGCAGCCGCCAGGCCGCCCACTAGTTGCCAGGGGTGATCCTTGACATAGCCCTGGGTCTGTCGCCTCGCCCGGCGCAGTTGCCGGGCGGTCTGCCGCTCCATCTCACCCAGGCGGTTGCGGGCATCGCGCAGGTTCCTTGCGGCGCTGAGCTTGAAGTCTCCCGTGCGCTCGCCGGCGGTGTCCGACATGCTGTGCAGGACCTGTTCCACGTCGTGGACCACGGTGCGCAGGTTGTTGCGCAGGAGTTCGGCATC
>DATHRJ010000037.1:0-4885 GCA_035465455.1 Lysobacter sp. | reverse complement strand
CGTACTGCTCTTCCTGCATCTGCAACTGCGCCAGCATCAGCATCGCGGCATAGTGGCCGTTGTTGTCGAGCCCGTTGAACTCAAGCGCCTTGCTCAGGTAATCCATCGCCGCGGCCGAGTCGTCCAGGTCGTAGACCACCTGCGCGGCCATCTGCGCGGCGAAGGACTTGTCGTACGCGTTGGCCTTTTCGCTGGCGATGATCTCGTCGGCCAGCACGCGGGCCTCGGCGCCCTTGTCTTCGTCGTACAGGTCGATCAGCTTCTGCAGCTTGCGCTGCTGCTGCGAGGAGGCACGCACTTCGGACGATTTGCGCGTCGCTTCCGGATACTGCTCGGCCGCCGCGACTGGCTTCTTGGCCGCCTCGCGTTGTTCCCTTCGGGCACTACCGCGCTGGGCATCCGCCGGGGAAACCGCCCCGAACAGCAGCGCCGCGCCAATGGCGGCGGCCAACAGGGTCTGGTGACGGAAGATCGCACTGTGGTTCATCAGCATTGCCTCGTTGACTGCCGGCTCATTGCGGCGACATCGGCGTCGCGCGCCGGGCAGAACACGCTATCAGAAACGCGCGGCGCGATGAATGGGGCCGGCACTCCCGCGTAATCCTGTTTAGCCGCAATTGGGCCTTCGTCCCGCCGCCTGCGCCTGCTGGTAGGTGCTCATCAGTGCGCCGGCACGGTTGCTCAGTTCCTGGATCCGCGCCTCGGGGTCGGGATGGGTCGACAGAAACTGGGGGGTGCGGCCACCGCTGGCGGCGATCATGTTCTGCCACAGGTTGACCGCCTGCCGCGGATCAAAGCCGGCCTTGGCCATCAGCTGCTGACCGACCACGTCCGCTTCGCTTTCCTGGATGCGGTTGTTGGGCAGCAGGAACAGCGACTGCACCGCGACGCCTCCGAGCTGGCTGGTTGCCTGGGCCGCTCCCTGGCCGTAGCGCGAACCCAGCAGCGCACCCACGATCCCCAAGCCCGCCTGGGCACCCATCTGCCGGGTGACACGCTCATCGTGGTGGCGCGCGACGACGTGGCCGATCTCGTGGGCGATCACGCCGGCCAACTGGTCCTGGTTACGGGCGACCTTGAAGATGCCGGTGTAGATGCCGACCTTGCCGCCGGGCAGCGCGAACGCGTTGGGCGACTCGTTGACGAACACCGCGCTTTCCCACTGGGTCTGCCACTGGCTCGGCAACTCGCGGGTCACGGCCGCGACCACGCAGCGCACGTAGGCGGTCTGGCGGGCATCGCGGCTTTGCGGCAGCTTTGCCTTGTACTCGGCGAACGCCTGCGCGCCCATCTGGTCCAGTTGCTGCTGCGACACCGCGCCCACGTTCTGGGTGCGCCCGGTGGGTGAGGTCGTGGTTGCGCAGGCAGCGAGTGTCGCCGCGATCGAAAGGGCCAGGAGCACGTGCTTCATATGGAAGTCATCCCGTTAACGTAGGCGGTTCTTGTAGCCCCGCGCCGATGAACGGGCTGTCAACACCTGCGGCCGCGAAGCCTGGACGCAGCGTGCGTCGAGCAGGCGTGCCGAACCGGCGGGCTGCGCTGCGTATCAGCAGCAGTCCTGCGCAATGCCCCGCCGACGACCGCGCAGGGATTCCCTGCGTGATCGGGCGGATCGTTCGCGACCTCAGACGTCGAGGTTGGAAACCTTCAGCGCGTTGTCGTCGATGAAGGCGCGGCGCGGCTCGACCACGTCGCCCATCAGCGTGCTGAAGATCTGGTCGGCGGCCACCGCATCCTCGATGCGCACCTGCAGCAGCCGGCGCGTATCGGGATTGACCGTGGTGTCCCACAACTGCTCGGGATTCATCTCGCCCAGGCCCTTGAAGCGCTGGATCGCGCGTCCGCGCTTGGCTTCCTCCAGCAGCCACGCCTGCGCCTGGGCGAAGCTCGTCACCGGCAGCGCGCGGTTGCCACGCAGGATCTGCGCGCCCTCGCGGATCAGGCCGTGCAGCTGCGAGGCGGCTTCGCGCAGGGCGCGCAGTTCGCCGCCCTCGAACGCCGACATCGGCAGCACCTGCAGCAGTTCCTCGCCCATGTGCCGGCGCCTGACCAGCAGCGCGGCCGGTTGCGCGTCGGTCGCGGCCTGCAGGTCCAGGGCATAGCGCGGCTGGCCCAGGCCGGTGCGGTTGAGGCGCTTCTCCAGCGCTTCCAGTTCGTGGCGCTCGTCGATCGCCTCCAGCAGGTGCGCGCTGTCGAGCGGGGTGAAGTCGATCAGCGCCTCGAGCACGCGCGGGTCGTAGCGGTACGCGTTGCGCGCGATCGTTTCGCGGGCGCCGGCATAGGCCAGCAGCAGCTTCTCCAGCCGCGCGCCCTCGATCGCCGGCTCGCCTTCGGCCGGGATCAACGAAGCACCCTCGACCGCGTTGCCGGCCAGGTACGCATCCAGCGCCGCGTCGTCCTTGAGGTACAGCTCGTTCTTGCCCTGCTTGATCTTGTACAGCGGCGGCAGGCCGATGTAGATGTGGCCGCGCTCGATCAGCTCCGGCATCTGCCGGTAGAAGAACGTCAGCAGCAGCGTGCGGATGTGCGAGCCGTCGACGTCGGCGTCGGTCATCAGGATGATGCGGTGGTAGCGCAGCTTGTCCGGGTTGTACTCGTCCTTGCCGATGCCGGTGCCCAGCGCGGTGATCAGGGTCCCGACCTCGGCACTGGCGAGCATGCGGTCGAAGCGCGCGCGCTCGACGTTGAGGATCTTGCCCTTGAGCGGCAGGATCGCCTGGGTCTTGCGGTTGCGGCCCTGCTTGGCCGAGCCGCCGGCCGAGTCGCCCTCCACGATGAACAGTTCGGACTTGGCCGGATCCTTCTCCTGGCAATCCGCCAGCTTGCCGGGCAGACCGGCGATATCCAGCGCGCCCTTGCGGCGGGTCAGGTCGCGGGCCTTGCGCGCGGCTTCGCGTGCGCGCGCCGCATCGACGATCTTGCCGGCGATCGCGCGCGCCTCATTCGGGTGTTCCTGCAGGAACTCCTCCAAACGTGCACCGAACGTGTGCTCAACTACCGGCCTCACGTCGGAACTGACCAGTTTCTCCTTGGTCTGCGAGGAGAAGCTGGGATCCGGCACCTTGACCGACAGCACCGCGATCATGCCCTCGCGCATGTCGTCGCCCGACAGCGTGATCTTGGCCTGTTTGGCGATCCCGCTCTGCTCGATGTAGTTGCTCAGCGTGCGCGTGAGCGCGGCACGGAAGCCGATCAGGTGGGTGCCGCCGTCCTTCTGCGGGATGTTGTTGGTGAAGCAGAACATCGTTTCCGAGTAGGCGTCGGTCCACTGCAGGGCGACATCGACGGTGATGCCGTTCTCCTCGCCGGTCACCGAGATCACGTTCGGGTGCAGCGGGGTCTTCAGCTGCGCCAGGTGCTCGACGAACGAGCGGATGCCGCCCTCGTACTCGAACACGTCGCGCTTGCCGTCGCCGCGCTCGTCGACCAGGGTGATCTTGACCCCGGAATTGAGGAACGACAGCTCGCGCAGGCGCTTGGCGAGGATGTCGTAGTGGAACAGGACATCGGTGAAGATCGCCGTGGCCGGCTTGAAGCGCAGCAGCGTGCCGCGCTTGTCGGACGGACCCATTTCCTTGAGCGGGTACAGCGGCTCGCCCAGCGCGTATTCCTGCCGGTGGTGGTGGCCATCGCGCCAGATGTCGAGCCACAGATGTTCCGACAGGGCGTTGACGACCGACACGCCGACCCCGTGCAGGCCACCGGACACCTTGTAGCTGTTGTCGTCGAACTTACCGCCGGCGTGCAGCACGGTCATGATGACCTCGGCAGCGGAGACGTTCTCTTCCTTGTGGATGTCGACCGGGATGCCGCGGCCGTTGTCGGACACGCCGACCGAACCGTCCTCGTGCAGGGTCACCACCACGTTGTCGGCGTGCCCGGCCAGGGCCTCGTCGATCGCGTTGTCGACCACCTCGAACACCATGTGGTGCAGCCCGGTGCCGTCGTGCACGTCGCCGATGTACATGCCCGGCCGCTTGCGCACGGCTTCGAGGCCGCGCAGCACGGTGATCCGGGTGGAGTCGTAGACCTGGGACGGCAGGCTGGCGGGCGTTTCGGCCACGGATTCTTGCGCGGGTTCGTGCTCGGTGTGAGTCATTGCGGCAGCAGGCTCCTGCGGCGGGACCGCGGGATTGCCGGGCGCGCCGAGACATTTATATACGTGCGCGCAGTATAACAGGCAGGGCTCCCGGCCCCGCTCTCTGCGGCACCCTCCAGTCAGGCCGCAGCGGGCGCCCAGCAGGCGTCAGGCGCGCCCTGCGACAAGGCTCACGACACCATGTTCCACGTGGAACAAGGAGAATCCCGCGCCGAGCTCCGCAAGCGCCTGCGGCGCCTCGGTGCCGGTGATGAACACCTGCGCACCGGTGGCCAGCAGCCGCGTCAGCACCCGCGACTGGTGCGTGCGATCCAGCTCCGAGGCCAGATCATCGAGTGCCACCACCGGCCATTCGCCGCGCTCGCTGGCGTGGTGCTCGGCCTGCGCCAGCAGCGCCGTCAAGGCCACCAGCTTGGTTTGTCCGCGCGACAGCGCCTCCCGACCCGGCAGTGCCGAAAACCGTAAGCGCCAGTCGGCCCGGTGTGGACCGACCGACGTGTAGCCCAGGGCAAGGTCGCGCGGCCGCGCCAACAGCAGCGCGTCGGCAAGCGGCAGTTCGTCGCGGCGCCATCCGGGCAGGTAGTCGGCGCTGATGCTGCCGACCGCAGGCACCAGTTCAGCCCCCATTGCCGTCAGGCGGGAACCCAGCGCCTCCAGGTAGCGCTGGCGCCCGCGGCTCAGCGGTTCCCCGGCCTCGGCCAACTCGTGGTCCCAGGCATCCAGTTGCAGCCCCGCTGTCCGCGCTTTCAGCAAGGCGTTGCGCTGCCGTAGCGCGCGCGCGTAACG
>DATHRJ010000036.1:0-2381 GCA_035465455.1 Lysobacter sp. | reverse complement strand
AGTAGTTGACCTTCAGGTGATCGACCAGCGCGGTCGAAGCGCGCCCGGTGCGGACCTTGGTCAGGTCATGGCGAAACGCCTCGACGCTTTTCGCCATACGCGTCTGGGCGTCTTTCTTGATCTCATTGAGCATCGCCAGCTCCGGTGCTGTGACTGTGAACGCGCAATTATAGGCGAGGCGGCCCGCCAGCGCCGCCGCGGCTCACCGGGTTGCGGCGTTGACGGGATCAGCGCATCGGTGCGCGATCGTGCCGATGCTGGCCGCAGGCGGCGCCCGATTCGATCTGCACGGTGGGGTGGTTGATGCCGAAACGCTGGTCGAGCGTACTGTTCAATTCGTCGAGAAACGCGTCGTTGTCGTCCTCTCCCGGCCGTACCAGATGGGCGGTCATCGCGATCTCGCCGGTGCCCAGCGACCAGATGTGCAGGTGGTGCACGGCCATCACGCCGGGCCTGTGTTCGAGGAAATCGCGCACCGCGGACTGGTCCACCGAGCGCGGCACCGCATCCATGACCGCGTTGAAGCTCTCGCGCAGCAGCCCGAACGCCCCGATCGCGACCACCGCGCCGATCAGCAGCGAAACGGCAGGGTCCAGCCACGCCCAGCCGAGCCACCACATGCCCAGGCCGGCCAGCACCGCGGCCAGCGACACCGCGGCATCGGCCAGCAGATGCAGGAATGCGCCGCGACGATTGAGGTCCTCGCCGCGGTGTCGTTCGCGTACCAGGAAGGCGGCACCGAGGTTGACGGCAATGCCGACGGCGGCGACGAGGATCACCGGCAACGCGGCGATTTGCGGCGGCGCGCTGATGCGCTGCAGCGCTTCCCAGCCCAGGGCGCCGGCAAAGGCGACCAGCAGCAGGGCGTTGGCCAGCGGCGACAGCAGCGTGGCGCGGCGCCAGCCATAGGTATGCGACAGGGTGGCCGGTCGCTTGGCCATCACCGCCGCTCCCCAGGCCAGGCCCAGCCCCAGCACGTCGCCCAGGTTGTGCAGCGCATCGGACAACAGCGCCAGCGAATTGATCGCAAAGCCGTACCCGGCCTCCAGCGCCGTGTACGCCAGGTTGATCAGGATGACGAGCGCGAATGCGCGCGTGGGGGAAGACCTGTGTGCGGCGTGGGGGCCATGGTGGTGCGCGTGTGCCATGAGGTCATCGTGCCAGCATGCTGGTCGCGGCCACAATCACATCGACCACCTCGCGGGGTGCTATCTGGCGCTGGCGCCGCAGTCGACCAGCGTGCCGATGTTCTGGCCCTGCAGGATCTTCAGCAGTTCGCCTGGCTGGCTCATGTCGAAGATCCGCAGCGGCAGGTTGCTGTCCCGGCACAGCGCGAACGCGGCGGTGTCCATGACCTGCAGGTCGCGCGCCAGCACCTCGTCGTAGGTGAGCTTGTCGAAGCGCACCGCGTCGGCATGCTTCTTCGGGTCCTTGTCGTAGACCCCGTCGACCTTGGTCGCCTTCAGCAGCAGGTCCGCGCCGATCTCGATCGCACGCAGCGCGGCGCCCGAGTCGGTGGTGAAGAACGGGTTGCCGGTGCCGGCGGCGAAGATCACCAGCCGGCCCTTCTCGAGGTGGCGGATCGCGCGGCGGCGGATGTAGTCCTCGCACACGTCGTTGATCTTGATCGCGCTCATCACCCGCGCCTTGGCGCCGAGCTTCTCCAGCGCATCCTGCATCGCCAGCGCATTGATCACCGTGGCCAGCATGCCCATCTGGTCGCCGGTGACCCGGTCCATGCCGCCGGCAGCCAGCCCCGCGCCGCGGAAGATGTTGCCGCCGCCGACCACCAGCGCGACCTCGGCCCCGGCCTGCTGGGCCTCGATCACCTCGCGCGCGAGGCGGTTGATCACCAGCGGGTCGATGCCGTAGTCCTCCGCCCCCATCAACGCCTCGCCGGACAGCTTCAGCAGGATGCGGCGGTACGCGAGCTGGGACATGAAAACCTCGAAAGTGGGAGGGCAAACGGGAGCATTCTAGCCGACACGGTGTTTGCGGGCGCGTAATGGTTTGGAGGCGCCACGGTGTGAGGTGCGCTGCGGCATTTCGCTGCAACAGCAAGCGATCCCCTGTGGTTCGCTCCGTTCGGCAGCATCTGCGTGGTGATTCGGGGCAATGAATTCATTTGTGCGTCTCGTGGCGTCAAGAGCGCTTGCCTCACGCGTAGAGGCGGATTGGGAAGCCAGAAGCCGCGAACAGCCGACAGTGCAGGGACAGGTTCACTCGGCCCAACCTCGCCCCGGCTTCTACCACCATGGCACGCTTATTATCTGGTGACGATGTTGACCTTTACTTGCGGGTCTTGAATGGCCCGTGTGTAGTAAAGTCGCCGGTCGACGCCCGCCCGATTCCTTCAAAATGAAAAACCTGGACGGATTGTT
>DATHRJ010000035.1:0-9150 GCA_035465455.1 Lysobacter sp. | reverse complement strand
AGCAGCCCGCTATGGCTGGCGGCGACCACCACGTGGTCGGTCAGTCCGGACAGACGGGTCTCGGCCACCGCGACCGTGCCGTCGCTGTCGCCGCGAATCCCGCCGAAAAATTGCCCGAGCCCCAGCGGTACCCGCCCGGCACTGACGCCGACCTCGGCCCGGCCGCGCCAGGCCTGGCAGCCCTTGCGCAGCAGATCGGCGCTGCGGCCGAGCGCGGCCGCGGTGAGCGAGCGCTTGGCCAGCCCGGTCGCGGCGGCACTGCCGCACAACGGCGAGCCCAGGCACACCACCCGCGCCACCGGCAGGTCCGGCTCGCGCTGCAACGCGCTCAGCGTCACCAGTCCGCCCAGGCTGTGCGCCAGCACGTGCGCCGGCGCGCGGCGGAGGGTTTCGGCCAGCCGCGGCAACGCCGCTTCGGGGCCGCCGGCGACGGTCGGATAGGTGAACTGTTCGGGCTCGAAGCCCGCCATCGTCAACTGCCCCGAAAGCCAGCGCATCGATAGCCCCGGCATCCACAGGCCGTGTACCAGGACGACGCGGCGGACCTGGGCCACTTCAGTCGCAGCGCGCTTGGCGGCGGAACATGAATTCCCGATCGCGCGCGCGGCCGACCTTGAACTCGTATTCGCCCGCCAGTTCGAACCCCGCGCGGGCATAGAAGCGCTGCGCGCCAAGGTTCTCCGACCACACGCTGATCCACAGGGTGCGCGGGCCGTCGCGCTCCAGCCACGCCAGCGCGGTCTCGAACAGGCGCCCGCCCCAGCCGCCGTTCTGGTAGCCGGGCAGCACGTACAGGCGCTTGAGCTCGCCGTCGCCGGGTCGGACCTCCGGGTGCGGCAGCCCGCACGGCCCGGCCGCGGCGTGCCCGACCGCCTCGCCGCCGTCCTCGAGCAGCCAGATCGCGTAGGCGTCGTGGCCCAGGATCCGTGCCTGCTTCTCGATCGTGAAGTTTTCCTGCAGGAATGCCTGCAGGTCTTCGTCCGGATACAGATGCCCGAAGGTTTCGGTGAACGTGCGCTTGGCGATGCGCGAGACCGCCTCGGCATCGGCGACGGTCGCGCGACGGATGGAAATGGGGTCAGCGTGAATTCCGCCCATCGTGCCCTCCCTCTGCATTGCCACTCGCGCGAGACTTCACTCCGACCCCATTTCAGCCTTGGCGATCTTCGGCCGCACCGACACGTGCACTTCGGCAAGCTGCTTGTCGGGTACCGGCGACGGCGCGCCGGTCATCAGGCATTGCGCGGTGGTGGTCTTGGGGAACGCGATCACGTCGCGGATCGATTCGGTGCCGGCCATCAGCGCGGCGATGCGGTCGATGCCGAACGCGATGCCACCGTGCGGCGGCGCGCCGAAGCGCAGCGCGTCGAGCCGGAAGCCGAACTTGGCCTCGGCCTCGGCGGCATCGATGCCGAGCAGTTCGAACACCGCTGACTGCATCGCCGAGTTGTGGATGCGGATCGATCCGCCGCCGATCTCGTTGCCGTTGAGCACCATGTCGTAGCCGCGCGACACCGCCGTGCGCGCGTTCGCGCGCAGGTCGGCGACATCGTCTACCGCCGGTGCGGTGAACGGGTGATGCAGGGCCACATAGCGCTGCGCTTCCTCGTCCCACTCGAACATCGGGAAATCGGTTACCCACAGCGGCGCCCAGCCCTCGGCGACCAGGTTCAAGTCGCGGCCGAGCTTGAGGCGCACCGCTCCCATGAAGTCGCTGACGGTGGTGTACGCGCCCGCGCCGAACAGCAGCAGGTCGCCGGCCTGCGCCGATGTCGCGGCCAGGATCGCCGCCAGCGTCGCATCATCGAGGAACTTGGCGATCGGCGAGTTGACGCCCTCGCGGCCCTTGGCCGGATCCTCGACCTTCATCCACGCCAGGCCCTTGGCGCCGTACTTGGCCGCGTGCGCCGCGCAGTCATCGATCTGCTTGCGCGACAGCGTCGCGGCATCCGGCACCCGCAGCGCCGCGACCCGGCCGTGTTCGGCGCTGGCCCAGTCGGTGAACACCTTGAATTCGCAGTTCCTGACCAGTTCGGCGATGTCGACCAGTTCCAGCGCGATGCGCAGGTCGGGCTTGTCGGAACCGAAGCGGCGCATCGCCTCGGCATAGGTCAGTCGGGGAAAACTCCCGCCCTCACCGACCAGTTCGACCTGCATCACCTCGCGGAACACCTCACGGATCATCTGCTCGGTGGTGTCCTGCACCTCGCGCTCGGACACCCACGCGAATTCCATGTCGAGCTGGGTGAATTCGAGCTGGCGGTCGGCACGCAATGCCTCGTCGCGGAAGCAGCGTGCGATCTGGTAATAGCGGTCGAAGCCGGCGACCATCAGGATCTGCTTGAACAGCTGCGGCGACTGCGGCAACGCGTAGAACTCGCCTTCGTGCATGCGCGCCGGCACCAGGAAATCGCGCGCGCCCTCGGGCGTGGCCTTGGTCAGGATCGGCGTCTCGATGTCCTGGAAATCGCGCGCGTCGAGCCAGCGCCGCAGCGCCTGCACCAGCCTGGTCCGGGTGCGCATCTTGCGCTGCATCTGCGGGGTGCGCAGGTCGAGGTAGCGGTACTTGAGGCGGATGTCCTCACCGGCGTTCTCGTGGGCGTGGAACGGCAGCGGTTCGGCTTTGTTGAGCAGCTCGATCCTGCTGGCGACGATCTCCACCTGCCCGGTTGGAATCTTGTCGTTGACCGACTGGCGCCGGCGCACGGTACCGGTCACCCGCAGGCAATCCTCGTAGCCCACGCGCGCGGCGGCGGCGATGACTTCGGCGTTGCCGGGCTGGGCCGGGTCGGGTTCGGCGACGATCTGGACGATGCCCTCGTGGTCGCGCAGGTCGATGAAGCACAGGCCGCCGAGGTTGCGGGCGACATCGGCCCAGCCGCACAGGCTGACGGTCTGGCCGATCAGGGCCTCATCGACCAGGCCGCAGAAATGAGTACGCATAAATGCTCCAGGAATTGGTGGAACCGCTTGGGCGAGGCGGTCGGCACCTGAACCGGGATTTTACTCCCCGGCCGCATCCGTTCGCCCGGGCGAACCCTGGCAACTGCCAACCTCTGGACCTTCGGCGTGCTGAAAACCGCACACCGTGAGCCTGAACGGCGTGAATTGCGAGCTCGCAGGTGGGACGTGGATCGCTTTCCAGGTCGAGCGCAAGCGGCGTTCTGCGACCTGCGTCGATCACCCCCAAACAATTCGTGCCCTTAATGGGTTGCGACAAAACGTGCGATTTCTTCCACGCCAATGACCCATCACTGCACAGTCACCGGCACCGCGTCATGACTGTAGTGAGAAGCAGGCTGGATCACCCACGAGGCAGGTACTCCTGCCTTGGGAGAACGCCAAATGAGAACTTCGTTCAAACAGGCAATGGGGCTGTTGGGCCTGATTGCTGTCTCCTGGTCCGCACCATGCGAGGTCAGGCAACCACAGCCAACCGCACATTCCGGCGCCACGCCGACCACCGGCCGCGCCAGTGCGCAATTGCGCGTCGGTCTGGTTTTGGTGGCCGCCGACGAGCTGCAACCAGCACTACCTGCACCAGCCGAACTCGACTTCCCGGCATCGCCCAACGCGGTCCTGTGCAGCAGTGATGCCGCGGGGTACCGCGAGTGCAAGACGCCGTTCCGCGGCAGGGTGGTGCTGTCACGCGAGCTGGACGACGCGCGCTGCGTGGAGGGCCGCAACTGGGGCTGGCGCGAGGGCGCGGTGTGGGTCGATCGCGGTTGCACCGCGGTTTTTCTCAGCGCATCGGCCGCCACCGCGACCGCAGGCGCCTGACTGACTCAAGCTGATCCACGCCGCCGGCCGCGTCGGCTGCACGTCGCTTATTGCGCTGCCATGAACGCTTCGATCTCCTCGCTGCTGCGCGCCAGCGCATCGGTCAGCACCCGGTGCCCATCGCCTGTCACCAGCACATCGTCCTCGGTGCGGATGCCGATACCGCGCCACTTGGCTGCAACGCTGGTGTCGTCGGGCGACACGTACAGGCCCGGCTCGATCGTGAACACCATGCCCGGTTCCAGCAGGCGTGATTCGCCCTCGATCCGGTACTCGCCGACGTCATGCACATCCAGGCCGATCCAGTGCCCGGTCTTGTGCCGGTAGAAGCGCTTGTAGGTCGCGTCCTTCAGGTTCCTGGCGAGCTTGCCCTTGAGCAGGCCGAGCTGCAGCAGGCCTTCGGTCAGGGTCTCGACGGCAGCCAGATGCCCGGCTTCGTAGGCGACTCCGGGCCGCGCCTGTGCCAGCGCGGCGGCCTGCGCGGCACCGACGAGGTCGTGCAATGCGCGCTGCTCTTTCGAGAACCGGCCGCTGACCGGGAAGGTGCGGGTGATGTCGGCCGCATAGCCGCGGTACTCGGCCCCGGCATCGATCAGCACCAGGTCACCGTCGCGGGCTTGCCCGGCGTTGGCGACGTAGTGCAACACGCAGCCATTGGCGCCGGCGCCGACGATGGTGCCGTAGGCCGGCACCGCGTCGTTCATGCGGAACACGCGCTCGACTTCAGCCTGCAGCTCGTATTCGCGCATGCCAGAGCGGACGGCGCGCATCGCGGCCTGGTGCGCGGCGACGCTGATGTCGGCGGCGCGCTGCATCAACCGGATCTCGTCGCGATCCTTGACCAGGCGCTGCTCGTCGAGCAGGTGGCCCAGCTCGAGGAACTCGTGCGGCGGCTGCGCGCCCATGCGCATCATGGCCCGCACCCGGTTGACCCAGCCGATCAGCTTGAGGTCGAACTCGGCGTCGCGGCCGAAGTGGTAATAGACGCGCGAGCGGCCCTCGAGCAGGCCGGGCAGGATGTCGTCGAGGTCGCTGATCGGGTAGGCGTCGTCGAGGCCGAACGCCTCGATCGCGCCCTCCGTCCCAAAGCGCGGCCCGTCCCAGCCTTCGCGTTCGACATCGCGTTCGCGGCAGAACAGCAGCGTCTCGCCGTGCGCCCTTCCGGGCACCAGCACCAGCACCGCTTCGGGCTCGGGGAAACCGGTGAGATACAGCAGGTCGGAGTCCTGCCGGTACGGGTAGTGGGTGTCGCGGCTGCGGATGCGCTCGAGCGCCGCCGGCAGGATCAGAATCGCGTCATTGCCGGCCATGCGCATCAACTGCTTGCGCCGCCGCGCGTGCGCCTTTGCCGGCATGCTCAGGGCGCCTGCCATCAGTTGAGGCTTTGACGGTGCTCGACGGCGAGCACGCAGTCGCCATGCAGCAGCAGTGCGGCGACGCGCACGAACTCCTGGATCTCGGCCAGCGCGGCCTCGTCTTCCTCGTCGCCGTCATCCTGCGGTTGCGCCGCGGCGAGCTTGGCCAGGTCGCCGAGGGCCTCGGCGCTCTCCTCCGACAGCGGCGGCTTGGCGCCTGCGGCCAGGCCGAACGCGCCAAGGAAGCCGCGGCACCAGTCGAACAGCGCGCCACTGCGTTCGACCAGGGTAGCCTCGGGACTGGGCAGCAACAGTTCGAAACTGAAGCTGCGGTCGCTCAACTGCGCGGCGCTGACAGTGCGCATCGCATCCAGCGCGCTGCCCTCGGCCGGAGCTTCCAGCGCATCGTCGACCAGTACCCGCGCGGGCCAGTCGCGCACCGAAGCGCCACCGCCGGCGAGCCATCCGCACAGCGCGCCGTGGAGTTCCGCCGGCGAGGTCGCCAGCGACTGCCGACGGATATCGGCATCCACTGAGGACCAGGACGGCAGGTCGGAAGGTGCGGAATCGGGCATCCGAGGGGGCCTGGGAGAGGGGTTGCCAGTTTAGCAACGCGGCGTGCCGAGGATGTTGCCCTGCAGTGGCTTTCCAGGCCGCCGGCATAACCAGGAATACCCGACCAAGCTCCTTGGTCGTGGCCGCGGCAGACGGGTTTCGGTCCCGCTGCCTTGACCGGCCCGCAGTCACTGCTATCGTTCGAGGATGGACCGCGCCGAACTGCTTGCCCAACTGCAATCGCTAGCCGACCGGCTGGACGAGTTGGCCGAGCGCGCCCGTCGGCTCAGCGACGAGAACCGGAGCCTGCGCCAGCAGCAGGAGCAGCTTTCCGCTGAGCGCTCGGCATTGCTCGCCAAGAACGAGCAGGCGCGCGTCCGGGTCGAGGCGATGATCGCGCGACTGAAGTCGTTGGAGCAGCACACATGAGCGGCAACAAGCCGGTCAACATCAAGTTGCTGGACCGCGAGTACACCGTTGGCTGCGGTCCGGATGAACTCGAAAGCCTGTTGAGTGCAGC
Source organism: Lysobacter sp. (assembly GCA_035465455.1). Lineage (GTDB taxonomy): Bacteria > Pseudomonadota > Gammaproteobacteria > Xanthomonadales > Xanthomonadaceae > Lysobacter_K. The sequence goes on along the minus strand of DATHRJ010000035.1, from coordinate 2,940 downwards.
CAAGCTGCTCGACAGCAAGATGCGCGAGATCCGCGGCGGAAACCGCATGGCCGCGCTGGACCGGGTGGCAGTGCTGGCCGCACTGAACCTGGCGCACGAACTGCAGTTGCTGCGCAAGCAAAGCGAGGGCAGCGATCAAGAGCTGACCCGCGTACTGGGCGACTTGAACCGACGGCTCGACACCCTGTTGCCGCCACCGCGCTGACGCGTTCGGATGTTGCGCGTTGCCCGGGCGCGTCGCGATCTGCGCATGTTCCAGCATGCCCATGAATCGACAATTACCGCCGCCGACGAGCGGGCATTGAGCATGATCGCTGCACGCTATACTCCACGCATGTCCTCTGCTGTGGACGACGGCGTGCGCAAACATTCGCCTTGTCCCTTAATTGCGACCGCGGGGGCGCAGCGGAGACCCGGAGTGCAGGTCCGCCTTGTAGCGGGAAGCCCGACGGCCTCCAAGTGCTCCCACTTGAACCACGGGTTCAAGGTCGTTTCGCACGCATCGCCATGGCGGAGGACTTTTTCTTGCTGATCCCGAACAGTTGCCGCAGGCAATTGCTTTCGCGCAATCCGGCGCATCGCGGTGACTTGTTCAACACGGATGTTCCGCCACATGAGCGATGAACTCGCGCGATCGCGCGAACAGTTGCGCCAGCAATTGCGAATGCGCCGGCGCGCCCTACCGGCAACATCGCGCATCCAGGCAGCCGAACGTCTCGCCCAGCAACTGCTGTCCATGCCACTGGCGCCCGAATCGGGCCACGTCGCCGGCTACTGGGCGATGGACGGCGAGATCGCGCTGCATGTCTGGCAATTGCAGCTGCCCGCGAAGTGCATCTACTGCCTTCCAGTCCTGCACGATGATCGGCTGCGTTTCGCGCCATGGCGACCGGGCGATGCGCTGGTCAGCAATCGCTTTGGCATTCCGGAGCCCGACGTGGCCGCAGACTCCCTGATCGACGCGCGCGAGATGATGCTGGTCGTGGTGCCGCTGGTGGGTTTCGATCGCAGCGGCAACCGGCTCGGCATGGGCGGAGGCTGGTACGACCGCAGCTTCGATTTCCGCCAAGAGCAGCCGGCGCCCCCTTGGCTGGTGGGCGCGGCGTTCGCAGACCAGCAGGTCGACACGATCAAATCGGCCGATTGGGACGTCGCGCTCGACGCGGTATGCACCGATACCGGAAACTTCGACTGTCGGGCTGACATCTGAAGCCCTCATCGACAGCGCACATGACAGCACGCCGCCGCTATTGGCTGATGAAATCCGAGCCCGATACATTCTCGATCGACGACCTCGAAAGCGTCGGTACCGAACCGTGGACAGGCGTTCGCAATTACCAGGCGCGCAACTTCATGCGCAATGCAATGGCAGTGGGCGACGGCATCCTGTTCTACCACTCCAACTGTTCGCCGCCCGGCATCGTCGGCACCGCTACGGTGGCAACTGCCGCCTACCCGGATCCCACCCAGTTCGATCCGAAGTCCGATTACCACGATCCCAAGGCCACCCAGGAAGAGCCGCGATGGCATATGGTCGATGTCGGCTTCGAGCGCAAGTTGAAGCGCACGATCACCCTGGAGGAGATCAAGCGACACGCCGACGTGCTGGGCGAGGACTTCGCCCTGATCCGTCGCGGCAACAGGCTTTCAGTGCTGCCGGTTTCCGCCAAGCAGTACCACTATCTTCTTTCCCTTGAGCAGGAGCCGACTCCATGAGCGAAGCCAAGCGACTGGCCGGTGAAAAAGCCATCGACTACGTCGAAGACGGAATGGTCGTGGGCGTGGGCACCGGGTCGACCGTCGCCTATTTCATCGATGCACTGGGCAGGATCAAGCACCGCATCGCCGGCGCGGTATCCAGTTCGGAGCAGAGCAGCGAACGTCTGCGCGCGCTCGGGATCGAGCTGCTCGACCTCAATGTCGCCGGGCCACTGGCCCTGTACGTGGACGGCGCCGACGAGTGCGATCCGCACCGCCGCCTGATCAAGGGTGGTGGTGCCGCTCTGACGCGCGAGAAGATCATCGCCGAGGCCAGCGAGAAATTCGTGTGCATCGTCGATCCGGCCAAGTGCGTGGACGTGCTGGGGCGGTTCCCGCTGCCGGTCGAAGTGATCCCGATGGCGCGCAGCCTGGTCGCCCGTGAAATCCTCGCGCTCACCCAGGCCCAGCCGGTCTGGCGCCAGGGAACCACCACCGACAACGGCAACTGGATCCTCGACATCCACGGCCTGTCGATCACCGATCCGGTCGCGATGGAATCCGCGCTCAACCAGATACCCGGGGTCGTCAGCGTCGGCCTGTTCGCCCGCCGTCCTGCCGATGTCGTGATCATCGGCGGCGAGCCGCCCCGGGTGATGTAGTCGAGCATCCCCCGGCGCTCTGCGACCCCGGCGCATCCAACACGGTCGTTTGCGCCAGGGCGCCCAATCGGGCCTCTCTCCAGCATCGTGCCGCGCTCCCGACCTCAAGCGGCATCCGGCAGCAAACCGAGCGCCACAGCCAAGCGTGCGTGGGGTGCCACTCGGCAAGCCATCGCCAACAAGCTACGGGTAGCGCGTCCTACCCGCTCGTGGCGCGACGGCAACTGCCGCGCCTCCCATTCGACACTCTTTCCAGGGACGGGCCTCGCTGCATCGCCGCCCACACGCACCGTCCCGCTGGACCCGGACAGCACGACGAATGTAAACATGCCGCCGCGATGGCCACTGCCGCGCATTATCAGCAGGCGCCATTTCGCCGGCCGGCCGATTAACTCGTCGATTAACTCGCCGATTAACTCGCCCATTGACGCGACCGCCTTTGCGGCGGCCGCTGGCAAACGCCGGGCAAAGAAAAACCCCCAACCTTTCGGCTGGGGGTTTTGGGGTAAAGCCCCTGGCGATGACCTACTCTTGCATGGCTTAGGCCACACTACCATCGGCGCATGTGCGTTTCACTTCC
>DATHRJ010000034.1:0-2049 GCA_035465455.1 Lysobacter sp. | reverse complement strand
GGGGATGGTGTCCATCGCAGTGCGAATCGTAGGCAGGCGCGCGGGGTCCAGGCGGGTCCTGGGTCGACGGTGCTAGGCAAGTTGCTGCATATGTAACGCGGCGAACGGCATCCTTTGCGGCAAACTCGCGTCGTGCACAAGGTCGAACTCTCGTATGCGCTGGCAAGCGGGCGCGCGCCGGAGGCGCTGATCCGCAATCCGCTGATGGAACTGCTGGCGGCCGTGCGCGCGGAGGGCTCGATCTCGGGCGCCGCGCGTGCGCTCGGCTTTTCGTACCGGCACGTCTGGGGCGAGCTCAAGCGATGGGAGCAGGAGCTGGGACAAAGCCTGATCGTCTGGGATCGCGGTCAACCGGCGCGGCTGACCGAATTCGCCGACAAGCTGCTGTGGGCCGAACGGCAGGTGCAGGCGCGGCTGGCGCCGCAGATCGCCGCGCTGCACTTCGACCTCGAGCGGGCGTTCGCGATCGCCTTCGACGCGTCCGCCAGCGTGCTCGTGCTGCGCGCCAGTCACGACAGCGCCCTCGCGCTGCTGGGCGAGCACTGCCTGCCTGCCCGCCTGCACCTGGACATTCGCTTCACCGGCAGTGCTGACGCGCTGCGCGACCTGAATGCCGGGCGCTGTGCGATTGCAGGCTTTCACCTGCCGCCCCGCACGGCCAGCGGCAGCTTGATCGCACGGACCTACAAGCCCCTTCTGCATCCCGGGCGGCACCAGTTGATCGGCTTCGCGCGCCGCGTCCAGGGCCTGGCGGTCGCGCGCGGCAACCCTCTCGGATTACGCTCGATCGCCGATGTCGCTGCCCGCCGAGCGCGCTTCGTCAATCGGCCGACCGGGACCGGCACGCGGCTCTTGCTGGAAGCGCTGTGCGAGCAACTGGGCGTGGCTCCATCCACCCTGGTCGGCTACGAAAACGAGGAGCCTTCGCACGCCGCGGTGGCCCAGGCGGTGGCAGCCGGACAGGCGGACGCCGGGCTGTGCATCGAGGCGGCGGCGCGCTCGCGCGACCTCGACTTCGAGCCGCTGCTGTGGGAAGAGTACTTCCTGGTCTGCGACAAGGCGGTGCTGGAGCAACCCGCGGCTCGCGCGTTGCGGGCGGTGTTGCGCAGCGAGCCGTGGTTGCGGCGGCTCTCGACACTGGCCGGCTATGCGCCCGCGCGCAGCGGCGAGGCACTGTCGCTGCGCGACGTTCTGCCGTGGTGGGGAGAGCGCGCCGACGGGGGCCCGGGACGAAGCCCACGGAAGACCGGCGGCTGAACTGCTCGCGACAGTCGGGGCGGTCCGGCGTTCTTGCTCGAAGACTGGTGGGCAACCGGCGTCCGTCATGCGACGCGCAAAGCGCGCACCGCCGACGTCATTGGCGGTCGTGCTGTGCCAGCTCGTCGCGCGTATTGATGTTGGCGAACGCGTCGGCCTCGTCGTCGAAGGCGACCTCGACCACGCGGAGGCTCCCGTACCAGAGGTCGATCTTGCGTTCGCCGCGCGCCAGGAACTCGGCCAGGTGGGTGCGCACTCGAGTGCAGACCAGCGCGAACACCGGGTGCGGCTGGCTGCCGGTGCGCGCCACCGCGACATCGGCATCGATCGCACCGCGCGCCGTCGCCAACCGGGCGACCAGGTCATGCGGCAGGAAGGGTGAGTCACAAGGCACGGTGACGATCATCGGCGCATCGGTCGCATGCAGGCCTGCGTCCAGCCCCGCCAGGGGGCCGGCGAAGCCGCCAACCCGGTCGGGGACCACGGGACACCCGAACTCTGCATAACGTTCGAGGTTCTGGTTGGCATTGATCAGCACGCTGTCCACCTGCGGGCGCAGGCGGTCGATCACATGCTGCATCAGCGGCCGGCCCCGCAGCGGCTGCAGTCCCTTGTCCACGCCGCCCATGCGGCGGCCCTGCCCGCCGGCCAGCACCAGCCCGCAGATCCCGGTACTCATGCTGCGCGCGCCGCGTCGAAGCGGTGCCGTCCGGTGAAGAGGAGGTAGTGCTTGCGCGCCGCGCGTCCGATCATCGTCAACCCGACCCGGTTCGCGATGCGCCATGCCATTTC
>DATHRJ010000033.1:0-26034 GCA_035465455.1 Lysobacter sp. | reverse complement strand
GGCACCGTGGACTCCACCGGCAAGCCCAGCGCCTGCCAGCGCGTCCACCCACCGTCGAGCACCGCGACGCGCCGATGGCCGAGCGCGCGCAACAGGAACCACGCGCGTGCCGCGGCCAGGGCACCGTCGGCCTGGTCGTAGACCACGACCTGATGCGCCGGGGTGATGCCCCAGCGGCCGAGCGTGGCGGTGAACGCATCCGCGCCCGGCCAGGGATGGCGACCACCTGGTCGGCGGTGATCCGAGAGGTCCCGATCCAGGTCCGCGAACCGGGCGCCGGGAATATGCGCCTGCCGGTACGCCGCCTCGCACCCGGCCTGGTCGGCCAGCGACGAGCGCGCATCGAGCACGACCAGGTCGTCGCGATCGAGCGCGGCGGCCAGTGCTTCGGCGGAAACCAGGGTGTCCCACGTGTCATCGGGCATCGCACTGCTCCAGGCGCTCGCGCAGGTTCAACAGGATGGAGGCAGTCGCGCCCCAGATGCGCTGGGCCGGATACACGAACTCGAGCACCTCGCGCGGCAGGCCGCGGTAGAGATAGGTGTGGGAGGCGAGATTGGCCGGATCCAGCAGGAACCGCAGTGGCACCTCGAAAACTTCTTCCACCTCCCGCGGGTCGGGACGCGCCACATAGCCGGCATCCACCAGCGCGACCACCGGCAGGATGCGGAAGCCACTGATGGTCACCAGCGGGTCCAGCAGGCCCAGTGGCGTGATCTGGTCCGGAACCAGACCGACCTCTTCGCCGGTTTCGCGTATTGCCGCTGCAACCACGTCGCGGTCACCGGCTTCGACGCGGCCACCGGGAAAGCTGACCTGTCCGCCGTGCTGGCGCATGCCCGAGGTACGCCGGGTCAGCAACACGCTGCTGCCATCGGCGCGGGGCACCAGCCCCACCAGTACCGCGGCCTGGGCGAGGGACTCCACCGGCAGCAGCAGGTCGGCGATTTCGGCACGGTTCCATCCCGGCCCGGTCGGAGGCGCATGCAACGGATGCAGTGCCACTGCCAGGTGCGGGCATTCGGGTACCGCAGCGGGCGGCACGGTTCGCGTCACCGGCGGCGCGGCTCGCGCGCAGGCAACACCTGCTCCATCAGCATCAGGCGCTCGGCATCGCCCATCTGCGACCAGCGCCCGATCTCATCGGTGTTGCGCTGGCATCCGGTGCACAAACCGTCCGCGTCGAGCTCGCAAATGCCGATGCAGGGGGTAAGTACGGGTTTGTTCATCGGATCAGCACCTGGAACCTGGTGAAGGCGGCTGTCGCGCCGGATTTACGGCACGACGACAAGGTTACGCGGGCAGTGGGCAAGCGCGCGTCAGGAAAACAGCGGGGCCCACAAAAAAGTTGCGCCGGCAAGCCGGCGCAACGTTGACGCTTGCTGTCAGGCGATTGCCTGCTACTTGACGCTGACCAGCTTGATGTCGAACTGCACCGCCATGTTCGGCGGAACGCCGGTACGGGGGTCGGAACCGTAGGCCTTGTCGGCCGGCAGGGTCACTTCCCACTTCGAGCCCGCAGGCATCTGCAGCAGCACTTCGCGCATCGCCGCCATCTCGACCGCGCTGACCTTGATGTCCGGCATCGCGCGCGGCTCGCCACCCTGCGCCGGGCGCTGGCCCCACGGGAACGGTCCACCGACCTGCAACGTCACGGTGCTCGCCTGGTTCGGCTTGGCGCCGGTGCCGTTCTCGATCACGCGGTACTGCACGCCGCTGGGCAGCGTGCGCACGCCGGTCTTGCCCTTGTTCTGCGCAATGAAGGCATCGCTGCGCGTCTTGTTCTCGACGGCGGCCTTCTCCCACTCGGCCTTGGCCTTGGCCGCCTGGCGCTTCTGCATGTTCTCCACGGCCGTGCGCAACTGCTCGACCGGCACGGCCGGCTGCTTCTTCGCGTAGCCGTCCTGCAGGCCCTTGATGAGGGTGTTGACGTCCAGGCTCTCGCCGCTCTCGATGGCATTGCGACCGAGGTCGTAGCCGAGCGCGTAACCGAGCTTGCCCTTTTCGGACGAAGTGTCCTGAGCGACGGCGTGGCCGGCGGTCAGTACCAGAGCCGCTACCGCGACCGCAATCAAACGCAACTTCATTCGGTGAAACCTCCGATGGTGGATCACGGCGCAATGCGCCGCGACTGGACGTTCAATCGGGCAAATACCCCGGGATGGACGCGGTAGGATAGCGGTGGCGGCGCTTAACCGCCACTGACGCCCAGACTCTGACACTGCCGTCGCCGCGGAGTTCCATCCCCGACCGCCGACTTCATCTCCCATGCAGAAACCCCGCCCATGCCCGACTTCCCTTTGCTGATCGAAGACCACGGCGCCGTCCGCGTCATCACCGTCAACCGCCCCGACAAGCTGAATGCACTGAACGCGGCGACCCTGGATGCGCTGCACCTGGCGTTCGATGCCGCCGCCGGCGATGCGGCGGTTCGCTGCGTCGTGCTCACTGGTGCCGGCCCCAAGGCATTCGTCGCGGGGGCCGACATCGGCGAGATGCACCAGCTGTCCCCGGTGCAGGGACGAGACTTCTCGCAGCGCGGACAACGCATGATGCGACGGGTCGAAAAGATGCCCAAGCCGGTGATCGCGATGATCAACGGCTTCGCCCTCGGCGGTGGCCTGGAGCTGGCGATGTGCTGCCATCTGCGCCTGGCCGCCGACACGGCCAAGCTCGGCCAGCCGGAAATCAACCTCGGCCTGATTCCGGGCTTCGGCGGCACCCAGCGCCTCGCACGGCTGGCCGGCCGCGCCGCGACCCTGGAGCTGTGCCTGGTCGGGGCCCCGATCGATGCGGCGCGCGCGCGCGAACTGGGAATCGTCAACCGCGTGATCGCCGCAGCGGAGCTGGAGTCGGAGACGATGAAGCTTGCCGCGCAGCTGGCCGCATCGGCGCCGCTGGCCATGCGCGGCGTGATCGACTGCGTCAACATCGGCGGCGAATGCGGGATCGAGGAAGGCCTCGAGTACGAGACCGCGCAGTTCGGACTGATGTTCGCCACCCAGGACATGCGCGAAGGCACCAGCGCGTTCCTGGAGCGCCGCAAGCCGGCCTTCAGCGGCACCTGAGCGGTTCCGGTCGGGTGTCGGCGCCATCGGTAATCGCGTGTGCGTGCGGCTGCCGCGAGGCGGCCGGTGCGACCGTCCACGAAATACTGGGTGCGCTGGGCGTCGATGATGTCGACCGCGCGATCGAGGCGGGGCTGCTCGACTGCGCGCCATGCGCTCGATGCACGCCAGGATGCACCCAGGCACTGCAAGCCGCGCGCGATGCGCGCCTGACCGCCCTGTCAGCACGCGATCGCTACCGCGCGCGGCTGGAACGGCTGGAACGGCGCGCGGCCGCACGCGCCGCGCATCGCGCCAAGGCCACGGTGCCCGCGCCCGCCGACGACACCGCGACCCCCGGATTACCACCAGCCGCCGCAGCGGCGCTGGCGCGCGCCAAGGCCAGGGCAGCGGGACAAACAAAGCCATGAGCCCTCGAGCTCCCTGGCCAGGCAAGCCGGCCAGCAAGGCCGTGAAGAAGCGTCCCGGCCGCCACAGCGCGCGGTTGAAGCCGCCGGAGGTCGAGGAGATGTTCTCGCGCCTGCAGAAACTCAACCCGCACCCCACGACCGAACTGGAGTTCAGCAGTCCGTACGAACTGCTGGTCGCGGTGACGCTGTCCGCGCAGTCGACCGACGTTGGCGTCAACAAGGCCACGCGCAAGCTGTTCCGGGTCGCGAACACGCCGGAGGCGATCGCAGCGCTGGGCGTGGAAGGGCTGAAGCCGTACATCGCCACGATCGGGCTCTACAACACCAAGGCGGCCAACGTGGTCGCGATGGCGCACCAGCTGATCGAACGCCACGACGGCCAGGTCCCGCATGATCGCGCCGCGCTGGAGGCCCTGCCCGGCGTCGGCCGCAAGACCGCCAACGTCGTGCTCAATACCGCGTTCGGCGAGCCGACGATGGCGGTGGACACCCACATCTTCCGCGTCGCCAACCGCACCGGGCTGGCGCCGGGCAAGAATGTCCGCGAAGTGGAAAATGGCCTGCTCAAGGCAGTGCCGGCGCATTACCTGCATGACGCGCACCACTGGCTGATCCTCCACGGGCGCTACACCTGCACCGCGCGCAAGCCCGATTGTCCGCACTGCGTCATCCGCGACCTGTGCCGATTCAGGGAAAAGACCCCGGGGGAGCCGGTGCCAGCAATCCGTTGAACCGGCGACCCAAACACCGACCGCGCAACGGACGTCATCGACACGTCATCGCAGCGAACGAAGCAATGCCCACCATCAGGACTGACATGCCCACCCGGTGACAGGGCTGGGACGATATAGGGCAGTACTGTCATATTTACGCAACCTTCACGACTTAGCCTGCGCGCATCACCTCTGCGCCCAAGGCTTGCCATGAAACTCCACGTCCACTCCCTGTCCCTGGCAATGCTGGCCGCGCTGGCCATGCCGGCCGCCCATGCCGAAGTCGCGATCGATGTGATCGGCGATTCCGAGGTCAGCTTTGAAGGGCTGCTGCAGACCGATGGCTACTGGTACGACAACGATGTCGCCAATCTGGACGCCGATGCCAACGATGGAGCCGATACCGATTTCGGCCTGCGTCGTGCAGAACTGGTCCTGAAAGGCAAGGGACCGGGCAACTTCGACTGGGTCCTGGGCTACGACGCGTCCGGCGACGGCAAGTTCCTCGATACCAACATCAAGTACAAGATCGGCGGCAACAAGAAGAACTCGGTGCAGGTCGGCCAGTACAAGCAGCCCAACAGCATGGAAGAGCTGTCGTCGACCAAGAACAACGATTTCATCGCCAAGGCGATGATCACCAATACGTTTGCCGTCGGCCGTCGACTCGGTGCCAGCTACAACTACGCCAGCGACAACTGGAGCATGGCCGGCAGCGTGTTCGGCCGGGAACTGACCCGCGACCGCGCCCACGGCAGTGGCTACGGCTTCCGCGGCAGCTGGGCGCCGATCAACGACAAGGGCAACATCTTCAACATCGGCCTGTCCTACGTGAACTACGACACCGACGGCGACGTCACCCGTTTTCGCGCCCGTCCCGACGCTGACTTCGCCAATCGCCTGATCGACACCGGCAGCAGCGGCATGCTCAATACCGACCGGCTGTCGACCCTGGGCCTGGAGAGCTTCTGGGTGCACGGGCCGCTGAAGCTGCAGGGCGAGTACATGATGACCACGGTCGACCGCTACGACACCGGGTTCGCCGCGCAGCCGTCCGCCAGTTACGAGGCCACCGGCGGCTACGCGAGTGCCGTGTGGAACGTCACCGGCGAGACCTGGAGCAACAAGGACGGCGTCCCGGGCACTTCGAGCGCCGCCGAGCCAGCCACCGGCATGTGGCAGGTCGGCCTGCGCTACGACACGCTGGACCTCAACGACGGCCTCGTCCAGGGCGGCAAGACCAACACCTGGACTGCCGGCGTCAACTATTACTGGCGTTCCAATTTCAAGCTGATGCTCGACTACGTGAAGGTCGACAGCGCGAAGAACAATGTCGATGACAACCCCGGCATCCTGGAAGCCCGCGCGCAGTTCTTCTGGTAAACACGCACCCGCCTTCTCTCCATTGTTGCTACAGGGCGCGGCTTCGGCCGCGCCTTTTTTTTGCGCGCGCCTTTCGCCACGTGTCACCCGAATGACATCTCGACGACGCGGCATTGTCACGCAAACGCTATGGAATACAGCGCGACCGGCTTGCAACGCCCGGCGCCACCCTTCCAGGAGTCCCAAGTGCCCAAGTCAAACCTGATCACGTCACCCCGTCTCGCCGCGCTCGCGCTGACGGCCATGCTGGCCAGCCACGCGTTCGCCGGCAGCGCCGAAGCCGGCAATGTCACCGGCGCAGGCGCTTCGTTCGTTTACCCGGTGATGTCCAAGTGGTCGGCCGACTACGCCAAGGCGACCGGCAACCGCATCAACTACCAGTCGATCGGTTCCGGCGGCGGTATCGCGCAGATCAAGGCCGGCACGGTCGACTTTGGTTCGTCCGACAAGCCGCTCAAGCCGGAGGAACTGGCCGCGGCCGGCCTGGCCCAGTTCCCGTCGGTGATTGGCGGCGTCGTCCCGGTCATCCACGTCCCTGGCGTGGACTCCGGTGCGATGAAGCTCGACGGCGAGACCCTTGCCAACATCTTCCTGGGCAAGATCAGCAAGTGGAACGACCCGGCGATCGTTGCGCTCAACGGTGGCCTGGCATTGCCGAACAAGAAGATCACCGTCGTACACCGCTCCGATGGCTCCGGCACGACGTTCAATTTCGCCAACTACCTGTCGAAGGTGAGCGCCGACTGGAACAAGAATGTCGGCGAAGGCACGTCGGTGAACTGGCCGGTCGGCATCGGCGGCAAGGGCAACGAGGGCGTCGCCGCGTATGTGAAGCAGATCGATGGCGGGATCGGCTATGTCGAGCTGTCCTACGCGCTGCAGAACAAGATGGCCTACTCGCGCATGAAGAACCGCGCCGGCAACTTCGTGCTGCCCAGCGACGAGACGTTCCAGGCCGCGGCCGCCAGCGCCGAGTGGGCCGACGCCAAGGATTTCTACCTGGTGATGACCGACGCGCCGGGTGCGAATTCATGGCCCATCACGGCCACCAACTTCATACTGATGTACAAACAGCCCAAAAACGCCGCGGGCGCCAAGGCCGGCAAGGAGTTCTTCCGCTGGGTCTACGCCAACGGCAACGCGCAGGCCAAGGCGCTCGACTATGTGCCGTTGCCAGACGCGCTGGTCAAGCAGATCGAGGCCTATTGGTCCAGCGAGATGCCGTATTGAGGCCTGCCAAGCCCCGTAGCTGAACAAAAAACGGGCCGCTGGCCCGTTTTTTCATGGCCAGCACGCCAAAGTCGCGGCCAGGACCGGGTCATTGTCATTAGGTTGTAACAAAAACATCATCTGATAGCGGCACTGCCAAGTCCATTTTTGGCCACCGCTCCAGGGAGTCAGCGCATGAAGCCTTCGCCAGTCCGCCTCGCCATCGTGTCACTCGCAATCTCCCTGGCCGTCGTCGGGTGCAAGCCCGGGAGCGATGTCCCGGTTACCGCCGCTGACGGGACCGCGTCGACCCCGGCCACGACCGGCGAGCGCGTCACCGCGCAGATCACCGGCGCCGGTGCGACGTTCATCTATCCGCTGCTGTCCAAGTGGTCCGACGACTACAACAAGGCCACCGGCGCGCGCATCAACTACCAGTCGATCGGCTCGGGCGGCGGAATCGCCCAGATCAAGGCTGGCACCGTGGACTTCGGTTCCACCGACAAGCCGCTGCCGCCGGAGGAACTCGCCGAAGCCGGACTGATGCAGTTTCCGTCGGCCATCGGCGGCGTGGTCCCGGTGGTCAACGTCGAGGGTATCGCTCCCGGCCAGTTGCGCCTGACCGGCCCGCTGATCGCCGACATCTACCTGGGCAACGTGACCCGCTGGAACGACGCGGCGATCGCCGCGCTCAATCCCGGCGTCGCCCTGCCCGACGGCAAGATCAACGTCGTGCACCGCTCCGACGGTTCCGGCACGACCTTCAACTGGGTCAACTACCTGGCCAAGGTCAGCCCGCAGTGGCAGTCCAAGGTCGGTGAAGGCACCTCGGTGAGCTGGCCGACCGGCGTCGGCGGCAAGGGCAACGAAGGCGTGGCCGCCTACGTCAAGCAGATCAAGGGTTCGATCGGCTATGTCGAACTGGCCTACGCCACCGAAACCGGCATGTCGTACGCCTCGATGCGCAATGCCGACGGCAACTGGGTGAGCCCGAGCGCCGAGTCCTTCCAGGCGGCGGCAGCCAGTGCCGACTGGGCGAGCGCGAAGGACTTCAGCCTGGTCATCACCAATGCGCCGGGCGCGCAGTCGTGGCCGGTCGCGGCGACCAATTTCATCCTCATGTACAAGCAGCCCAAGGACGCCAAGCGTTCGCAGGAGACGATCGACTTCTTCAAATGGGCGCTGCAGAACGGCCAGCCGCAAGCCAACGAGCTGCACTACGTGCCGTTGCCGAAGCCGCTGGTGGAGCAGGTCGAGGCGTACTGGGCGGCCGAACTGAAACTGTAGGCGCCGTTGTCGTAGCCCGGGTGAGCGAAGCGCACCCGGGGCTCTGCGCGGTCCCGGGTGCGCCCGGGCTACGCGTTCCCTCATCTATGCGGCACAACTCTTCCGAATGAACTCCACCACGCTCCCCCTCGCCACCGTCAGCAAGCGCGATGTCCTCGACGCGCGCGCCGATCGCGGCTTCCGCTGGCTGGTCACCGGTGCCGGCGTGCTGGTGCTGGTCTCGCTGGCGGCCGCCGCGCTGTCGATGCTGTGGGGCGGCCGCGGCGCGTTCGCCAAGTTCGGCATCGAGTTCCTGTGGCGCGACGCGTGGAATCCGGTGCTGCAGGACTTCGGCGCGCTGGTGCCGATCTACGGCACGCTGGTCACGGCGATGATCGCGATGGTGATCGCGGTGCCGATCAGTTTCGGCATCGCGATGTTCCTCACCGAGATCGCGCCCAAGTGGCTGCGCGGACCGGTCGGTGCCGCGATCGAACTGCTGGCCGGCATCCCCTCGATCATCTACGGCATGTGGGGCCTGTTCGTGCTGGTGCCGTTCCTGGCCGAGCACGTGTACCCGTGGGTCGATGAGAACCTGGGCGCGATCCCGTTCGCCGGCGCGCTGTTCTCCGGCCCGCCGCTGGGCCTGGGTATGGGCACCGCCGGGCTTGTGCTGGCGATCATGGTGATCCCGTTCGTGTCCTCGGTCATGCGCGAAGTGTTCCTGACGGTGCCGACGCCGCTGAAGGAGTCGGCGTACGCGCTGGGCTCGACCACCACCGAGGTGGTGTGGGACGTGGTGCTGCCGTACACCCGCTCGGCGGTGATCGGCGGCATCTTCCTCGGCCTGGGCCGCGCGCTGGGCGAGACGATGGCGGTGACGTTCGTGCTCGGCAACGCGCACCGGCTGACCGCCTCGTTGCTCGAGCCCGGCAATTCGATCGCCGCGACGATTGCCAACGAGTTCACCGAGGCCGATTCGCCGATGTACCTGTCCTCGCTGATCGCGCTGGGCTTCGTGCTGTTCCTGGTCACATTCGTGGTGTTGACGATCGCGCGGCTGATGCTGCGCCAGCTCGCGAAGAAGGAGGGCAACTGATGAGCGCCTCCCTGTATCGCGCGCGCCACGTCAAGAACCTGGTCGTGCAGGCACTGGCCGTCGTGGCTACGGTGTTCGGCCTGTTCTGGCTGGTCTGGATCATGTGGACGACCGTGACCAAGGGCCTGGGCTCGTTCAACCTCGCGCTGTTCACCCAGATGACACCGCCGCCGGGCGATGCCGGCGGCATGCTCAACGCCTTCTTCGGCAGCGCGGTGCTGAGCCTGCTGGGCATCCTGATCGGCGCGCCGGTCGGGGTTTTGGCCGGCACATTCCTGGCCGAGTACTCGCGGCGCAGCTGGCTGGGCGAGACCGTGCGTTTCGTCAACGACATCCTGCTGTCGGCGCCGTCGATCGTGCTGGGCCTGTTCGTCTACACCCTGGTGGTGGCGCAGATGGGCCACTTTTCCGCGCTCGCCGGCGGCATCGCGCTGGCTTTCATCGTGCTGCCGGTGGTGGTGCGCACCACCGACGAGATGCTGCGCCTGGTGCCCAGCCAGATGCGCGAGGCGGCGCTGTCGCTCGGCGTGCCGCAATGGAAGGTGACCGTGCAGGTGCTGTACCGCGCGTCGCTGCCGGGCATCGTCACCGGCATCCTGCTGGCGCTGGCGCGCATCAGCGGTGAGACCGCGCCGCTGCTGTTCACCGCGCTCAACAACCAGTACTGGACCACCGACATCATGGCGCCGATGGCCAACGTGCCGGTGGTGATCTTCCAGTACGCGATGAGTCCCTACGACAACTGGCATTCGCTGGCCTGGGCGGGTGCCTTTGTCCTGACCATGTTCGTGCTGGCCATCAGCCTGCTGGCGCGGTGGATCGTGCTGCGCAACCGGATTTCCCATGACTGACCTTTCCCTTGCTACCGCCCCCCGGAGCCCGGCCATGAACGACTCACGCATCCAGCCGGCGGCCAACGGGCACGACGCGTCGGTGGACTCGCCCGTCAAGCTTGCCGCGCGCGGGCTGGATTTCTATTACGACAAGTTCAAGGCGCTCAAGGCGATCGACCTTGAAATCCCGGAAAAACGCGTGACCGCGCTGATCGGGCCGTCGGGCTGCGGCAAGTCCACCCTGCTGCGCGTGTTCAACCGCATCTACTCGCTGTACCCGAAGATGCATGCGACCGGCGAGGTCCTGCTGGATGGCCAGAACATCCTGGACCCGAAGTACCCGATGAACCGGCTGCGCAGCAAGGTCGGGATGGTGTTCCAGAAGCCGGTACCGTTCCCGATGACGATCTTCGAGAACGTCGCCTACGGCATCCGCCACCATGAAAAGCTGTCCAAGGCCGACATGGCCGACCGGGTCGAGAGCGCGCTGCGCCAAGCCGCGTTGTGGGACGAGGTCAAGGACAAGCTGGGCCAGAGCGCGCTTGGCCTGTCCGGCGGCCAGCAGCAGCGGGTCTGCATTGCCCGCGCGGTGGCGTTGCGACCCGACGTGCTGCTGCTGGACGAGCCGACCTCGGCGCTGGATCCGATCTCCACCAGCCGCATCGAACAGCTGATCGCCGAGCTCAAGAACAAGTTCACCATCGTGATCGTGACCCACAACATGCAGCAAGCCGCGCGCGTGTCCGACCACACCGCGCTGATGTACCTGGGCGACCTGATCGAGCACGGCGACACCGCCACGGTGTTCTCCAACCCGAAGAAGCAGCAGACCGAGGACTACATCACCGGACGGTTCGGCTGACCGCCAGCGTGCCGACGAAGGACCCTCGCTGGCACGACCGCACCGCTGCACCTCATATTTCAACCGCCCCGCGGGGCACCTTCCCCACCCGGTGAAGGACGACGGAGCCACACCATGCCGACCCACGACCACATCGTGAAGAGCTACGACGAAGAGCAGCGGCGCCTGCTCGAGGAGACCCTGCGCATGGGCGAGATGGCCGCCGCGCAACTCGAAGCCGCGCTGGACGTGGTGCAGCGCCGCGACGACAAGGCCGCCGCACGCATCATCGCCAACGACGAGGCGATCGACGTGCTCGAGCAGGAAGTCAGCCACGACGTGATGAAGCTGGCCCTGCGCGGGCCGATGGCGCGCGACCTGCGCCAGATCCTCGCCGCGATCCGCATCGCCTCCGACATCGAGCGCATCGGCGATTACGCAGCCAACGTCGCCAAGCGCTCGAAAGCGTTGAACCTCTCGCCGCCGCTGCCGCACGTCAGCGGCCTGCAGTCGATCGGCGCGCTCGCGGTCAAGCAGGTCCGCGACGTGCTGGCCGCGTACCGCGACGGCGACGTGGAGACCGCGCAGCGCGTGCGGGCGCGCGACGCCGACATCGACACCGCGTACACGGCGATGTTCCGCGAACTGCTGACCTACATGATGGAAGACGCGCGCAACATCACCCCGTGCACGCACCTGCTGTTCATGGCCAAGAACATCGAGCGCATCGGCGACCACGCGACCAACATCGCCGAGAACGTCTGGTTCCTGGTGCGCGGCGAGGAAGTGCTGCCGCCCCGCGAGAAGCGCGACGACAGCAACACCACGGTTGCTCCGTAACAGGGCCGACAAGCCTCGGGCGCGATGGCGCTTGTGATCCGGTTCTCAGTTGTCCCGGGTCGAAGCCGCTTGCGGTGGTGCGGCATTAATTCCCGGACGCCGCATCCACGCTAGGATTCGGCCTTACTGCGGCGCAGCCGCAACCCAGGAGCCACCGATGTCGATCAACAAGCCCGTCCTTCTCACCGCCAGCGCGCTCGCCGGCAGCCTGCTCCTGGCCGGCTCGGCGTTCGCCGCGACCCCGCTCGCGCAGGGCTACATGCTCGGCAGCGCGCAGGATGGCGCCGCGGCCGCGGCCAAGGGCGCGCACGAGGGCAAGTGCGGCATGGACAAGATGGACACCGACAAGGACGGGCGGATCTCGCAGGCCGAGTTCGGCGTGGCCCACGGCGGCGACACCAGCAAGTTCGGCGCGCATGACGGCAATTCCGACGGCTTCGTCGATGCCACGGAGATGAAGGCACACCACGCCGCCAAGACCGCCGAAGGCAAGTGTGGCGAGGGCAAGTGTGGCGCGGCGATGAAGCCGGCCCCGGCCCCGGCCAAGGTCAAGGCCACGATGGAAGGCAAGTGCGGCGAAGGCAAGTGCGGCGCCAAGTAAGCCGCTGCTGAGCGTTTCCTTGGCTGCGTCGTCCGTGCTTGCACCCGATGCCGCCGGCCTCGGCCTGCGGCGTGGACTGCTCGGTCCGCTGCTCGCCGCAGCTCCAGGCGGCTTCGATTTCCTCGAAGCCGCACCGGAAAACTGGATCGGCGTTGGCGGGGCGCTCGGCGATTCGTTCGCCGAGCTCGCCTCGCGCCACCCGATCGCCTGCCACGGACTCTCGCTTTCGCTGGGCGGACCCGGCCCGCTCGACGAGACCTTCCTCGCCAAGCTGCGCCGCTTCCTGGACGAGCATCGCTGCCCGCTCTACAGCGAGCACCTCAGCGCCTGCAGCGACGAACAGGGACAACTCTACGACCTGATGCCGCTGCCGTTCACCGACGCGTCGGTGCGGCACGTCGCCGCCCGCATCCGCCGCAGCCAGGACCTCCTCGGCCGTCGCATCGCGGTGGAGAACATCTCCTACTACGCCACCCTCGATGCCGGCCACCCGCGCGCGATGCGCGAGGTCGACTTCATCAACACCGTGCTCGACCGCGCCGACTGCCTGCTGCTGCTGGACGTCAACAACATCGTGGTCAATGCGACCAACCACGGCTACGACGCGCACGAGTTCCTGCGGGCGCTGCCTGGCGATCGCGTTGCCTGCATCCACGTCGCCGGCCATTTCGACGAAGCCGAAGACCTCAAGATCGACACCCACGGCGCCGCGGTCAGCGCGCCGGTCTGGGAGTTGCTGGCCGAGGCCTACCGCCTGTTCGGGCCGCGACCGACCCTGCTGGAGCGCGACTTCAACCTGCCGCCGCTGGACGAGCTGCTGGGCGAACTGGCCGTGGTGCGGTCCCACCTGGCCCAGGCCGGTGGCCAGAGCGTGCCTTCGCAGCGCCATGTCGCCTGACCCCGCCGCCGACGCCCAGCGCGCGCTGGGCGCCTGGATCCGCGATCCCGCGAACGCGCCTGCGCCCGACGGAATCGAGGCGCGGCGGCTGAAGGTCTACCGCGAGCTGTTCTTCAACAACATCGAGGGCATGCTCGCCGGCAGCTTCCCGGTGATCCGCCGGATCCTCGACGGTGATCGCTGGCCAGCGCTGGTGCGCGCCTTCTACCGCGACCACCCCGCGCGCACGCCGTTGTTCACCGAGCTTGCGCGCGAGTTCGTGCGTTATCTGGAAGCTCGGGCCGCGACTGCCACCAGCGGCGATCCTCCCTGGCTGGCCACCCTCGCCCACTACGAATGGATCGAACTGGCGCTGCAGATCAGCCAGTTGCGCGCCGATTCGCTGCCGCACGATCCCGATGGCGACCTGCTCGCCGGCAGGCCGCTGGTCTCGCCGCTGGCCTGGCCGCTGGAGTATCCGTGGCCGGTGCACCGGCTCGGCCCGGATTTCCTGCCCGACGCGCCGCCGGACAGTCCCACATGGCTGTTGCTGCAGCGCGATGCGGGCGGTGAGGTGCGGTTCCAGCAGCTCAGCGCGCTGACCTTCCGCCTGCTGCAGCGACTCGATCAGCACCCCGAACTCGACGGGCGCGCGCAATTGACCGCGCTGGCGACCGAGGCAGCCGCGCCGGTGCTGGACGAATTCATCGAGCAGGGTGCGGCGATGCTGCAGCAACTGCGCCGCGACGGGACCATCTGCGGCACCCGCGTCGACTGAACGCGATCGCCGACAGGCCTGCGTCAAACAGCGTCTGCTAGGCTTTCGCGATGACGAAAACCGCTGCGCCCTTCGCCGACTCGCCTGCCGCGCCCGCACCGGCTTCACCAACCGCTGCGCCGCCCGCGGCATCGCCGATGGCGGCGCGGTTCCGCGGCTACCTGCCGGTGGTGGTCGACGTGGAAACCGGCGGCTTCGACTGGAACCGCCACGCGCTGCTCGAGATCGCCGTCATCCCGCTGGACCTGGATGCAGACGGCCAACTGGTACCCGGCGCCACGACCAGTGCGCACGTGGTCCCCGCACCCGGGACCCTGATCGACCCCAAGTCGCTGGAAGTCACCGGGATCATCATCGACCACCCGTTCCGCGACGCGCAGCCCGAGCGCGTCGCGCTCGACCGCGTGTTCGCACCGGTGCGCGCGGCACTGAAGAAGCACGGCTGCCAGCGTGCGATCCTGGTCGGCCACAACGCGCACTTCGACCTGAATTTCCTCAACGCCGCGGTCACCCGCAGCGGCCACAAGCGCAACCCGTTCCACCCCTTCAGCGTGTTCGACACCGTCACCCTGGCCGGCGTCGCCTACGGCCAGACCGTGCTGGCGCGCGCGGTGCAGGCGGCCGGGTTCGAGTGGCGTGCCGAGGAAGCGCATTCGGCGGTGTACGACACCGAACGCACTGCCGAGTTGTTCTGCAGGATCGTCAACGCCTGGCCGCGCATGGCCTCAGCCGCTGGCTGAGGCCTGCGCCGGCCGCAGGTTTACCCGCCGCAGCAGCTGCGCGTTCATCGCCACGATGATCGTGCTGATCGACATCAGCACCGCCCCCACCGCCGGCACCAGCACGATCCCCCATGCCGCCAGCACGCCGGCGGCGAGCGGAATCGCGACGATGTTGTAGCCTGCCGCCCACCACAGGTTCTGCACCATCTTGCGGTAGCTGGCACGGCTGAGGACGACGATCGCGGCGACGTCGCGCGGGTCGGAACGCACCAGCACCACATCGCCGGCCTCCACCGCGACCGTGGTGCCGGCGCCGATGGCGATGCCGACATCGGCGGTGACCAGCGCCGGCGCATCATTGACGCCATCGCCGACCATCGCCACGCGCTTGCCCTGTGCCTGCAACTGGCGGATGACCCCGGCCTTGTCGTCGGGCAGCACTTCGGCCAGCACGATGTCGATGCCCAGTTCGCCGGCGACGCTGTCGGCCACCGCGCGCGCGTCGCCGGTCAGCATCGCCACTTCGATCCCCGCCTGCTGCAACTGCCGCACCGCTGCGAGCGATTCGGGCCGCACCGCGTCGGCGACGGCGAACAGCGCGCGTACGGTGCCATCGACCACCAGGAAGATCGCCGAGCGACCCGCCGCGGCCGCGCGTTCGCCCGCCTGTTCCAGCGAGACGGGCGCTTGCAGTTCCAGCACGCGCAGCAGCGCCGGCCCGCCCACATCGACCTTGCGGCCCTCGACCGTCGCGCGCACGCCAAGGCCGGCACTGGTGCCGAAATCGCTGGAAGGCGGCACCTCGATGCCGGCCTCCCCGGCACTGGCCATCAGCGCGCGCGCCACCGGATGCTCCGAGTCGCGTTCGGCCGCGGCCGCCAGCCGCAGCGCCTCGTTGGCGTCGATGCCCTCGACGCTGGTCTCCACCACGCGGTGCTCGGCCAGCGTCAGCGTTCCGGTCTTGTCGAACACCACGATGTCCAGCAGCCGCGCCTCCTCCAGTCCGCGACGGTCGCGCACCAGCAGGCCGCTCTGCGCACCGAGCGTGGTCGAGATGGCGATCACCAGCGGCACCGCAAGACCCAGCGCATGCGGGCAGGCGATCACCCGCACGGTAACCACGCGTTCGACGATGAAGCCCGGTTCGGCGCCGAGGAATCCCCAGACCGCGACCGTCAGCAGCGCAGCGCCGATCGCCACGAACGTCAGCATCCTTGCGGCGCGATCGGCCAGCGCCTGGGCGCGCGAGCGCGACTGCTGCGCGTCGGCCACCAGCCGCATGATGCCGGCCAGCGCGGTGCTTTCGCCGGTATGGGTGACCACGATCCGCAGCGAGCCCTGGCCGTTGACGGTGCCGGCGATCACCCGGTCACCCGCGCGCTTGTCGACAGGCCGCGACTCGCCGGTGATCATCGATTCGTTGACCGGACTGGCGCCTTCGAACACCTCGCCGTCCGCCGGAACCGAGGCCCCCGGTCGCAGCAGCAGGCGGTCGCCCGGCAGCAGCGCGGCGACCTCGACCTCATCGGTGCTGCCGTCGGGGTTCAAGCGCAGCGCGCGGTCCGGCAGCAGTCGCGCCAGCGCCTTCAGCGCTCCCTGCGCCTGGAAGATCGAGCGCATCTCCAGCCAGTGGCCGAGCAGCATGATCGTCACGAGCGTCGCCAGTTCCCACCACAGGTCCTGACCGCGCATCCCGAACGTGACCGCCACGCTGTAGCCGAATGCCACCGTGATCGCCAGCGCGATCAGCGTCATCATCCCCGGCAGCCGGTCGCGCAGTTCGCGCACCGCGCCCTGCAGGAATACCCAGCCGCCGTAGAGATACACGATGCTGCCGAACAGCGCCGGGATGTAGTCCGAACCGGGAAACGCCGGTGCGCGGTAGCCGAACCAGTGCTGGATCATCTCCGACCAGACCATGGTCGGCACCGACAGCAGCAGGGCCAGCCAGAAGCGGTCGCGGAACATCGCGACGCTGTGGCCGGCATGGCGATCGTGGGCGGCGTGGGCAGCGCCGTGCGGCGCATGCACCCCAGACGAACCCGCAGAGGTGCTCTGCGGCGGGATCGCCGGGTTGGAATCCGGGTGCTGGTGGGGCTTCATAGGCAGCTCCTGCGTCAAGCCACGTTGCGATGGAACCACTATCGCTGCGTTGCCGTGTGCAACCGGTGTCGACCATCGCGGGCTTTTCGCGCTGGGTCCACCATGGAACCCCAGCGCCCGCCGCTACTCGGCTCAGTCGGCCATCGTGCCGCTGCCGGACCGCGAGCGGCGCAACGTGCGCGCGATGCCGTACACGCTGATCGCCATCCACACGACCTCCAGCACGAACACCGAGACATTGAACTGCCCCAGCAGCGACACCAGCACGCCGCCCGCACCGAACAGGTTGAGCAGCTGGTACGGCAAGCCGGTGCCGGAGACCTTGCCGGCCTGCAGCAGGAAGAACGCGCCCAGCACCATCATCGTGCCGGCAATGCCGACCCAGTCATACCAAAGCAGGTTGAAGCCCATCGTCGGGTCTCCGGTTGGTCAGGACTGGCGCTGGCGCACGGCTTCGAACAAGGTCACGCCGGTCGCCACCGAAACATTGAGGCTTTCCACGCCCGCGCCGCCGGGCATCGGGATCTTCACCAGCTGGTCGCAGTTCTCGCGGGTAAGCCGGCGCAGGCCGTCGGCCTCGCCACCGAGCACCAGCGCGACGTTGCCGCGCAGGTCGATCGAATACAGCGACGCCTCCGCCTCCCCGGCCAGTCCGTACAGCCACACGCCCAGCTGCTGCAGTTCTCGCAGGGATCGGGCGAGATTGGTCACCGGGATCACCGGCACGCTGTCGGCGGCGCCGGCGGAGGTCTTGCGCACGGTCGCGTTGACCTGCACCGACTTGTCCTTCGGGATCAGCACCGCGGTGGCACCGGCCGCGGCGGCGCTGCGCAGGCAGGCGCCAAGATTGTGCGGGTCCTGCACGCCATCGAGCACCAGCACCAGCGCACGCCCGGCAGCGGCTTCGATCAGGCCTTCGAGTTCGTTCTCGTCCCAGGTCTTGGCCGCGGCGTAGCGCGCGACCACGCCCTGGTGGCGCAGGTTGCCGACCACGCCGGACAGCGCCTGCTGGTTGACCCGGCGCACGTCGATGTCCAGGCGCCGCGCGCTGGTCTCGATCTCGGTCAGTCGCGGGTTCTTCGCACCTGCCTCGATCAGCACCTCGCGCACGTTCTCGGCGTCGTGCTCCAGCGCCGCCGCCACCGCGTTGATGCCGGCGATCCATTGTTTCTGGCTCATGCTTTTTCCGTTGGTTGCTGCGCGGCGCCCTGATGCCGCCGCATTGGCCGGCGTTTCCGCAATGCCGGATATCCCGGCCATTGTCCGTCATTCCCGCGCGGCGGGGATGACGGAACACCGATGACGAACGCGGAGCCCGCGATCCCGCGCTAGTACTTCGCCTTCTTGCGCTTGGCCGGCTGCCCGCGCGGCGGCGGCGCCTTGACCGTGGACTCGTCCTTGCGCTGCTGGCCCTTGCGCTTGTTACCGGGCCGGCCTTGCGGCGTTGGCTGGTTGGAGGGGCTGCCGCCGGCCTCGTCGACCAGGCGGAAGTCGATCTTGCGGTCCTCGACGCTGGCCTTCATCACGATGATGCTGAGGCGGTCGCCGAGGCGGAACTCGCGCGCCGCGCGCTGGCCAGTGAGCGTCTTGCGGATCGGGTCGAAGTGGTAGAAGTCGTTCGGCAACTGGGTCACGTGGACCAGGCCGTTGACCTTGGAGTCGTCGAGCTCGATGAACAATCCGAAGCTGGTGACCCCGCTGATGGTGCCGTCGAAGCGGCCGCCGATGTGCTGCTCCATCCAGGCGGCGCGGTAGCGGTCGTCGACCTCGCGCGTGGCGTCGTCGGCGCGACGCGAGCGCTCCGAACTCTGCAGCGACAATGCCGCCATCTCGCGCGGGGAGTACTTGAACTTCTCCGGGCGCGCGCCGCTGAGCGCGTGCTTGATCGCGCGGTGCACCAGCAGGTCGGGGTAGCGCCGGATCGGCGAGGTGAAATGCGCGTACGCCTCCAGCGCCAGGCCGAAGTGGCCGATGTTGGTCGGGTCGTACACCGCCAGGCTCTGGCTGCGCAGCAGCACCGACTCGATCAGCGCCGCGTCCGGGCGCTCGCGCACCTTCTTCAGCAGGTTGGTGAAGTCGCGCGGATGCACCTTCGACCACGGCGGCATGCGCAGCTGGAACTCCTTGAGGAACTCCAGCAGGTCGGCGTACTTCTGCTCCGGCGGACGGTCATGGATGCGGTACGGCGCCGGCACCTCGGCGGCGATCAGGTACATCGCCGCCTGCACGTTGGCCGCGATCATGCATTCCTCGATCAGCTTGTGCGCGTCGTTGCGCTGCAGCATGCCGGCCTGCACGACCTCGCCCTTGTTGCCGAGCACGAAACGCACCTCGCTGGTCTCGAACTCGATCGCGCCGCGGCGCTGCCGCGCCTTGGCCAGGATGCCGAACAGCTGGTGCAGGCGCTCGATATGCGGCAGCAACGAACCGATCTGCGCCAGCGCGTCCTCGCGCAGCTCCTCGAGTACCGCGCTGCCCTCCTCCGGGATCGGCGCGACCGCGTTCCACACCTGGGTGTAGGTCAGGCGCGCGTGCGAATGCATCACCGCCTCGTAGAACTTCGAGCCGGTGACCTCGCCGTTGCGATCGATCTGCATGTCGCAGACGAAACACATGCGGTCGACCTTGGGCTTGAGCGAACAGATGCCGTTGGAGAGCGTCTCGGGCAGCATCGGCACGACGAACCCGGGGAAATACACCGAGGTCGCGCGGCGCGTGGCCTCCTCGTCGAGCGGCGATTCCGGGCGCACGTAATGCGAGACGTCGGCGATCGCGACCACCAGGCGGAAGCCATCGCGGTTGGGCTCGCAGTACACGGCGTCGTCGAAATCCTTGGCGTCCTCGCCGTCGATCGTGACCAGCGGCATCGCACGCAGGTCGACGCGCGCCTTGGCGCTGACGGAATCGACCTCCAGCGGTATCGCCGCCGCTTCGCTGAGGACGTCCTGCGGAAACTCGTGCGGGATCTCATGGCCGTGGATCGCGGCCTGCACCGCCAGCGACGCGGTCAGCTTGTCGCCGAGCACAGTCAGCACGCGACCGATCGGCGGACGCTGCGGGTCGCGCGCCTGCAGCAACTCGATCACCACCAACTGGCCTTCCTGCGCATCGCCGCGGCCATCGGGTGAAATCAGCACGTTGCGCTGCACGCGGCGGTCGTCTGGCACCACGAAGCTGATGCCCGCTTCCATCGTGTAGCGGCCGATCATGCGATTGAGCCGGCGTTCCAGCACCTCGACGATCGCGCCCTCGCTGCGGCCGCGGCGGTCGACGCCGGTGACGCTGGCGAGCACGCGGTCGCCGTGCATGACCTTGCGCATTTCCGATGGCGGCAGGAACAGGTCGTCGCCACCAGCCTCCGGGCGCATGAAGCCGTAGCCGTCGGGGTTGGCGATCACGTTGCCGGCGATCAGGTCCATCACCGCCGCCGGCGCATACGCGCCCTTGCGGTTCAGCAG
Organism: Lysobacter sp.; assembly: GCA_035465455.1. GTDB lineage: Bacteria > Pseudomonadota > Gammaproteobacteria > Xanthomonadales > Xanthomonadaceae > Lysobacter_K. The sequence continues at coordinate 5,833 of DATHRJ010000033.1, read as the reverse complement.
CAACTGTCCGTCGCGCACCATCGCGCGCAGCCTCGCAGTCAGTGCGTCCAGGCGGGCCTGGTCGGTGAACGCGAGCTTGTCGGCCAGCGCTTCGGCCTCCATCGGGCCGTCGGCCTCGGACAGCATCTGCAGGATCATCTCGCGACTGGCGATCGGCTGCGCGTAGCGTGCGGCCTCGCGATCGGCGTGCGGATCGCGCTGCGGCTTGTGGTTGCCTCCCTTGGTGGCCGGCGCGGGCGGCAACAACTTGGCCGGCGTGCGCGGGGCTCCACCCAGCCAGGAGGGTAGCCAGGCCGGTCGTTTCGAGGCTGCTTTTACTTCCGCGGGGGGGGCGGCGGGGCGGACTTCCCGCGCAGGCCCTTTCGCCCGTTCCGGCGCTGCGCCGGAGCGCTTGGCAGTCGAGCCCTGGCGCTTGGGTGCGGTACCCGAGCGCTTGGGTGCACCGGTACGTGCGCCGGAGGTGGATTTCTTGCCGGTTTTGCCGTCGATCGGGGGTTTTCTGGTCATGCGATATGGTCGCACATCGTCATGAAGCCGGGATCATGGCGCCCCGATGTGCCGCAGCCCGCGCGATTGCCCATGCGTCGGCCTCGGAGGTTCGAACGTGCCAAACCTGCGGACCCGCATGGGCGCTGATGCTTGCGGCAGGAGTTGCCTCGGCGCCGTCCTGCGCTGGTCCGCGCAGCGCAGCGCGGTGTGGGACCAGCCGGACCAGAGAAGGCCTGCGGCGCTGCGCCCCGCGAGGCGCCGGAAGGAGGATCCATTCGATCCGCATGCCGATCCATCGGCAGCTGGAATCCTCAAAAAAAAACCCCTGAATCATCAGGGGTTTTTTTCAAATATGGTGCCCGGGAGAGGACTCGAACCTCCACGGAGTTGCCCCCGCTAGCACCTGAAGCTAGTGCGTCTACCAATTCCGCCACCCGGGCAAACCCGCATGCTTGTGGCGATGCGGGCCGCGTATGTTGCGTTGCAGTGCCGGCGATGTCAACACGCTTTTTGCGTGCCCCGACCGGAGCTGCGACTCAGATCCGCTCGATCGCCCCCTTCGCGGTGATCGGCCCGGTCGCGACGCCCTGCGGCGCGCCACCCGGCGGTTCCAGCGTGACCGCCAGCAGCGAGCCGGCCACCAGTCCGGGCAGGAGTTCGGTGGGAACCTGGATCTCGTAAGCGGTGTCGGTGTCGATCACGCCCAGCGAGCGTGCCGCCTCGCCTTCGGGAATCAGCCACAACTCGGGCACGCGGCCTTCGCTGTCGGCTGCGGCCGGAACCGGCATCACCGTCACCCGGCCGCGCTGCACGTCGACGCTGGCGAGATACGCGGGGCTGCCGTCGTCCGCGGCCAGCGTGGTCACCGGTGCCGGGGTGGTGACCGGCGTCGGCGCGATCACGACCGGGGTGGGCTCCGGTGCGGGCGCCTGCGGGGCCAGCGGGCTGACCAGGAACACCACCGCCAGCGCGGCGGCGGCGGCAAACGCGGCAGCCGTCGCGCCGCGCCAGACATTGATGTTCTGCCACAAGTTGCGGCGCGCGTTCTCGACCGGCGACCAGCCCAGCGCGGTGCGCACGCGCGGCCATGCATGCGCGGGCGCAGGCACGCCCTCGATTTCGTCCAGCCATCCGGAAAAACGCTGTTCCCAGCCCTCGACCAGGCGCGCGAACGCCGGCTCCGCCTCGATGCGGGCCTGCGCCTGTTGCCGCGCCTGCGCGTCGAGCACGCCCAGTACGTATTCCCCGGCCAGCAGGTCGGGGTTCGGCGGCTCGTGGTCGCCGTCGTCAGGAAGGAGGTCGTTGTGCGTGTTCATTGTTCCAGGCACGCCCGTAGTTGCAGGAGGCCACGGCGGATCCAGCTCTTCACCGAACCCAGCGGCGAACCGACCCTCGCGGCCAGTTCCTCATACGTGGCGCCCTCGAAAAACGCGGTGCGGATCAGCGAGCGCCGCCGGCTGTCGAGCTGCTCCATGCACTCGTTGAGCCGGCCGCGATCGGTCGCGGCCTCGGCCTCCTGCACCGGGGAGTTGCCGGGATCGGCCAGGGTTTCGGCGATCTCGATCGGCGCCTGCCGCGCGGCGGCCGGCAACGCGCGCAGGCGATCGATCGCGCGGTTGCGCGCGATCATCGCCAGCCAGGTGATCGCGCTGGCGCGGCTGGCATCGAACTGCGCGGCCTTGCGCCACACCGTGGTGTAGACCTCCTGCAGCACGTCCTCGGCCTCGCTTCGATCGGGCAGCACGCGCAGGCACACCCCGAACAACTTGGCCGAGGTGGCGCGATACAACTGCTCGAACGCATCACGGTCGCCACTGGCGATGGCGCCAATGGACAACGCAAGCGCGTCAGCGTTCTGCGGGGTGGTCGATGCCATGCGTTCCAGCTCACCGGGGCGATTGCCACCGATTGTAGCCATGGCTTGGGTCGCCCGTACGGCCGGGAGCCATGCCCGGGCATTGAATCGATGATCAGCCGCAATGGCGAACAAGCCGTTCTCCCCTTGTGTCTGCAGCAACTACGGCGCAGCGCCGGAAAGGGATGCATCGCCTGCTGGCTTGGAGGGCAAATCGTTCAGATCCTTCCCCTGGAGAGCCAGCGATGCCGGACGATGCGACCCGGGGCGCTGGAGCCGGTCCTTCGTCGCCGGCAATCGCCCCCTGGAGTGCACCATCGCCATCCACGGCGCAAAACGCCCCGGGCCGCGCCCGGTAGAATCGCGTCCACGCCTTTCCAGCGAGTCCGCACCGCCCCATGAATGATCCCGTACGTCCGGTTTTCCACGGCTTCGAACAAATCCCGCTGCGCGAGTACGCCGAGCGCGCCTACCTCGACTACTCGATGTACGTGGTGCTCGACCGCGCCCTGCCGTTCCTCGGCGACGGACTCAAGCCGGTGCAGCGTCGCATCATCTTCGCGATGAGCGAGCTCGGCCTCGCCGCCGGGGCCAAGCCGAAGAAGTCCGCGCGCACCGTCGGCGACGTCATCGGCAAGTACCACCCGCACGGCGACAGCGCCTGCTACGAGGCGATGGTGCTGATGGCGCAGCCGTTCTCGTACCGCTATCCGCTGATCGAGGGCCAGGGCAACTTCGGCTCCAGCGACGACCCCAAGTCGTTCGCGGCGATGCGCTACACCGAGTCCAAGCTGACCCCGATCGCCGAGGTGCTGCTGGGCGAACTGGCGCACGGCACGGTCGACTGGACGCCGAACTTCGACGGCACCCTGGAAGAGCCGACCTGGATGCCGGCGCGGCTGCCGCACCTGCTGCTCAACGGCACCACCGGCATCGCGGTCGGCATGGCCACCGACGTGCCGCCGCACAACCTCAACGAGGTCGTCAGCGCCTGCCTGCGGCTGCTCGACGATCCGGATGCGACCGTCGCCGACCTGTGCGAGCACGTGCTCGGCCCCGACTACCCGACCACCGCCGAGATCATCACCCCGCGCGCCGACCTGCTGAACATCTACGAGACCGGCATGGGCAGCGTGCGCGCACGCGCAACGTGGGTGAAGGAATCGACCAACCTGGTGATCACCGCGATGCCGCACCAGGCGTCGCCGGGCAAGGTGATCGAGCAGATCGCCGCGCAGATGCGCGCCAAGAAGCTGCCGTGGCTGGAGGATATCCGCGACGAGTCCGACCACGCCAACCCGACCCGGATCGTGCTGGTGCCGCGCAGCAACCGGGTCGATGCCGAGCAATTGATGGGTCACCTGTTCGCGACCACCGACCTGGAGAAGAGCTTCCGGGTCAACTTCAACGTGATCGGCCTGGACGGCCGCCCGCAGGTCAAGAACCTCAAGACGTTCCTGAGCGAATGGCTGGACTTCCGCAGCACCACGGTCACGCGCCGGCTCAACCACCGTCTCGACAAGGTCGAGCGCCGCCTGCACCTGCTCGAAGGCCTGCTGGTCGCGTTCCTCAACCTGGATGAAGTGATCCGCATCATCCGCAGCGAGGACGAACCCAGGCCGGTGCTGATGGCGCGGTTTGAACTGAGCGAGGACCAGACCGACTACATCCTGGAAACCAAGCTGCGCCAGCTGGCGCGGCTGGAAGAAATGAAGATCCGCGGCGAGCAGGACGAACTGGCGAAAGAGCGCGAGAAGCTTCAGGCGATCCTCGCCAGCAAGGCCAGGCTCAAGAAGCTGATCAAGGACGAATTGACCGCCGATGCGAAGAAGTTCGGCGATGCACGGCGTTCGCCGCTGGTCGCGCGCGGCGCGGCGCAGGCCTTGAGCGAGACCGAACTGGTGCCGAGCGAGCCGATGACGGTCGTGCTCAGCGAGAAAGGCTGGGTACGCGCGGCCAAGGGCCACGACATCGACGCCAGCACGCTGGGCTACCGCGACGGCGACAGCCTGCTCGCGGCGGTCAAGGGACGCAGCACGCAGCAGGTCGCATTCCTGGATTCGACCGGACGCGCGTACTCCACGATCGTGCACGGGCTGCCCTCGGCGCGCGGCAACGGCGAGCCGCTGACCGGGCGGTTCTCGCCCGCGCCGGGCGCGTCGTTCCAGGCGCTCGCCGGCGGCGACAACGACACCCGCTTCGTGCTCGCCAGCTCGCATGGCTACGGCTACGTGACCCGCTTCGAAAACCTCACCAGCCGCAACAAGGCCGGCAAGGCGATGTTGTCGCTGACCCCGAACGCGAAGGTGCTGCAACCGGCGCCGGTCGGCGACGTCGCGCACGACCGCGTGGTCGCGGTCACCAACGTCGGCCACATGCTCGCGTTCCCGGTCGCCGAGCTGCCCGAGCTCGACAAGGGCAAGGGCAACAAGCTGATCGACATCCCCAGGGCCAAGCTCGGCACCGAGCGCGTGATCGCCGTGGCCGTGGTTCCGCCCGGCGGCACGCTGACGGTGCGCTCGGGCGCGCGCACGATGTCGCTGTCGTGGCGGGACCTGGACGCATACGTCGGTGCGCGCGCGACGCGCGGCGGGTTGCTGCCGCGAGGGTGGCAGAAGGTCGAAGGGCTCAACGTCGAATAGGTGGACGACTCCCTTCGCGCGCGTTGCGCCCCTCTCCCGCTTGCGGGAGGGGCCGGGAGAGCGGCTTTGCGCAACGCCAGGCCGGCTCCACCCCGCGCAGCCCTGAAAGAAACACCCTGTCCCTAGGAACCTGTGAAGCCATGAATCCCGACTTCTGGCAACAACGCTGGCGCGAAGGCCGCATCGGCTTCCACCAGGACGCCCCCACCCCGCTGCTGCTCAAGCACTGGCCCTCGCTCGAAGTGGCGACCAGCGCCAAGGTGTTCGTCCCCCTCGCCGGCAAGAGCCACGACATGGCCTGGCTCGCAGCGCGGGGCCACCGCGTGCTGGGGGTCGAACTCTCACAAGCCGCGGTCGAAGCCTTCTTCGCCGAACACGGCCTGCAGCCAGAACGCCACGACTCGCGCTACGGCATCCACTACACCGCCGAGAACATCGAACTGATCTGCGGTGACGCCTTCGCCCTGGACGAAGCCGCCCTCGCCGATTGCAGCGCCGTGTTCGACCGCGCTGCGCTGATCGCGCTGCCCGCACGAATGCGACAACGCTACGTCGACGAACTCTATGCCCTACTGCCAGCGGACTGCCGCGGCCTGCTGATCACCATGGAATACCCGCAGGAACAGAAAGCCGGCCCACCGTTCTCGGTCGAGGAAGCCGAAGTCCGCACGTTGTACGCACGCGACTGGCAAGTCGCCACCATGGAGCGCCGCGACATCCTCGCCGGGCAGCCGCGCTTCATTGAGGAAGGCGTGAACTCCTTGCAGACGGTGGTGTACCGGCTCGACCGGCGCTGACCCGCCCTGCACTAGCATGGGCCGTCTTCCGGCCGGATATTCCGATGAGC
>DATHRJ010000032.1:0-4746 GCA_035465455.1 Lysobacter sp. | reverse complement strand
GGGCCCCGCGTTGATCAAGCCCATGATCTGCTCCTGCAGCGCTGCGCGGTAGCCCGAAAAATCCTCGTTGACGATCACCAGGTCCGCGGCCAGGCCCTTCATGCGCCAATAGGCATGCGCCTGCAGCACCCGCTTGGCCAGCCCGATGCGGTTGATGTCGCCGATGTGCAGCAGGACGATCGGCAGGTCGCCCGAGATGGCGAAGCGCCACAGCCCGGATTGCCCCAGCCGGTTGCGGGCAATGGTGCCGGGCGCCGCGCGGCGCAGCGCATGGCCGTAAATCACGGAGCTGGCCAGGCGGCCAAAGGCCTGGGCATCGGCCTCGGTGGCGTTGAGGTGGCGCAGCACTTCCTGGCTCTGGAACCAGGCCAGCTCGAACGCGCGCTCGACGAAATGCCTGTCGCAGTACTTCTCGAGCAGGGCCAATGCGGCCTCGCGCGAATCCGCGATGCCGGAAATGATCTGCACGCTGGCGGACTCGTCGGGGGTCAAGGTCAGGGTGCGGCGGATCGCCACGATGGGGTCGAGCACCGACCCCGCGGTGTTCGACAGGGCCGGCGGGCCGGCGCGGCTGTCCAGGGCCAGCGGGTTGGCCGCCGTGCGGCCACGCCCGATGAAGCAGGCGCGGTCGGTCTCGTAGGAAGGTTCATCGGCCACTGCGCCCGGTGCGGCCAGCAGGTGAAACATCCAGGGCACCTGCTCGCCCGGCGTGCGGGGACGCCGTGTGCAGAGGATCGCCTGGCGCTCGGGCAGGATTTCGGTCTGCACGAACAGGTTGCTGAACGCGCGGTGTGCCAGGTCGGCATTCAACGGCGCCAGCACCACCTCCGCGTAGCTCGTCACCTCGATGTGACGGCGCCGCGACGACTGGTTGGTGAGCGTAACCCGGCGGATTTCGACGTCGTCCTCGGGGGACACGCTGATCTCGGTATGTGCTTCGATCGCGTGGTCGCGTCGCCGGTATTCGGCGCGCCCCTGCACGAAGATCGCCTCGTAGTGATCGGCGCGGCACAGGGTCGGCTGATGCGCAGTCGACCAGTAACGCCCGTTGTCGCGGTCGCGCAGGTAGATGAAGGTGCCCCAGCCGTCGGAGGTGACGTCCTCGCGCCAGCGCGTGACGGCGAGCCCGCGCCAGTGGCTCGTGCTGCCGCCGGCATGGTTCGTCATGACGTGGTAGCGGCCGTTGGACAACAGGTGAACTTCGGGAATCAGCGTATTCGGGTCGGTAAACACGCGCATGGTCGAACCGATATCCGCGCTGGGGGGGCGGGCGGCGGCGCTGACTTCGGCCGCGTGCGGGTGCAGGGTGGCGCCCTTCTTCGGCACCCGCTCCTGCAGCAACAGTTCGGTCGCCCGCGCCAGCGGGTCGGACATGAACCGGCGTTGCATCGGCTGGTCGAGCAGGACATGCGCGAAGGCCAGCAGGCTCATGCCCTGGTGGTGCGCCATGAACGACCGCACGACGGCGTGCGGCTTGCCGCGCGGCACGCGCGTGGGCGTGTAGTCGATCGCCTCGTAGAAACCATAGGCGCCGAGAAATCCCCGCTCGGCCAGCGCCTGCAGGTTGCGGCATGCTTCACGCGGCATCACCGTCAGCGCCAGTGCGCTGGCGTAGGGCGCGATCACCAGGTCGTCGCCCAGGCCGCGCTTGAAGCCGAGGCCGGGCACGCCGAAGGCCCGGTACTGATAGACCTGGTTGGCGTCGGTGGCGTTGTAGCAGGACTCGGAAATTCCCCACGGCACTTCGCGTTGCCGGCCGTACTCGATCTGGCGCGCCACGGCGGCCCTGCAGGTCTGGTCCAGCAGCGTGTTTGCGTAGCTCGGCATGATCAACTGCGGCATCAGGTACTCGAACATCGAGCCGCTCCACGAGATCAGGCTGACGTGGCCGCCATGACTGGTCAGCAGCCGGCCAAGCGAGAACCAGTGCTTCTGCGGCACCTGTCCCTGCGCGATGAGCAGGAAACTCGCGAGGCGGGCTTCCGACGCCAGCAGGTCGTAGCAGGTCGGATCGCGGCGCCGTTCGCCGACGTCGTAGCCGATGGCCAGCAGGCCGCACGCTGCATCGTAGAGAAACCCGAAATCCATCGCCGCCAGCGCGCGACAACGGTTCATCAGCTCATCAATGAAGTCGAGCTGCGTCCGCGCACACGCGCCGGCTTCACCCGCGCCGGCCAGGTCCAGCCGCGTCGGAAGGGCGCTGCCCGGCCACGACCCGGGCACCAGGGATGCAAGCTCTTCCCGCAGCGCGCCGGACTGGTGGTCGAATGCGCGCGCCCAGCAAGCCAGTTCGCCATCGATGTCGACGTCTGACGGCAGCCATGAAACCAGCTCGCCGCCGATGCGGCGGATCTCGTCCAGCGCACTGGCGGCGGCGGCCAGCGTCCTTGGCGATCCGTGCTGCGTGAGTGCGCGCAGCGCATCCTGCAGCAGGCCGACCTTCTTCGCCAGTGCGGGGGCGGGTGCGGCGGGCAGCTGCTCTGCCAGCACCTGCAGGGTGTCCTGCAGGCCCTGCAACGCATTGGCCGACAGCACCGGCTGGTGCTTCAGCTCGGCCAGTCCCGCCTGCAGCGTGAGCAGGCTGCCCGCCAGGTTGCCGCTGTCCACCGACGAGACGTATTGCGGCTTCAGCGGCTGCAGGGTGCGGGTGTCGTACCAGTTGTAAAAATGACCGTGGTAGCGTTCCAGCTTGTCCATCGAGGCCAGCGTGTTGCCGACACGCTGCAGGCATTCCCCGACCGTGACATAGCCGAAATCAACGGCCGCCAGGTCGGCCAGCAGCGACATGCCGATGTTGGTGGGCGAGGTGCGCGCGGCGATGGCCGGCGCCGGGTATTCCTGGAAGTTGTCGGGCGGCAGCCAGTGGTCGTCCGGCCCGACGAAGTCTGCGAAGAATCGCCAGGTGCGCCGCGCCGATGTCCGCAGGAACGCCTGCTGATCCTCGCCCAGCCCCGGGGTCGAGGCGGTCAGCGGCCGGCTGATCCACCAGCCGAGGATGGGCGACACCAGCCACAGCGACAGGATGGGAATTGCGACGAGCCACGCCCTTCCCGTGATCGCCAGCGCCGCGCCGAGCGCCAGCGCGAGCACCGGCGCGATCCACATTTCCCGGCAGAAATCGGTCAGCGACCGGCGTGCGTTGCGGCGCGCGTAGGCAGGCAATTGCCATAGCAGCAGGCCGCGCCGCGTGAACAGCATGCGCACGCCCGAGCGCAGGATCGCCCCCAAGGATATCAGCGCGTCGTAAGGCAGAAAGGCCAGCGCCAGCACTGCGAGTGCGATCGGGCTGCCCGCGGACCTTCCGGTCTGGCTCAGGTGCACCAGCCAGTCGCGTTCTTCCGGCTTGAAAACCAGTTCGATGAAGGTGGCCAGCAAGGGGGGCATGAACATCACCAGCAGGACCAGCAACGTCCAGAGCCAGGCAGGCCCCGGGCCCAACAGCCAGCCGCCCGCCAGCAGGACAAGCAGCGCCGGCGCTACGAGGCTGCGCCGCAGGTTGTCGAACAGCTTCCACTTTGCCAGCGCCGACAGCGGATTGGGTTGCCGCCGCGCGCTGTCGCCATTGGACGGGCCCGGCACGCGCGGCAGCAGCCAGCCGGCCAGTTGCCAGTCGCCCCGGATCCAGCGGTGGCGCCGGCTGGCCTCGATGGCATAGCTGGCCGGGTGTTCCTCGATGAGATCGACATCGGTCACGAGGGCCGACCGTGCATAGCCGCTTTCCAGCAGGTCGTGGCTCAGGATGAGGTTTTCCGGAAAGCGCCCGTCGACAGCCTGGCGAAATGCATCCACGTCGTAGATGCCCTTGCCGATGAAGGAGCCCTCCCCGAACACGTCCTGGTAGACATCCGACACTTCCCGCGTGTACGGGTCGATCCCCGCGTCGCCCGCAAACAACCGAGTAAAGCGCGACTGGGCGACACTTGTCAGGCTGATCGAGGCGCGCGGTTGCAGGATCGCGTAACCTTCGACGATGCGCCCCTTGCCGGCATCGTAGACCGGCCGATTGAGTGGATGCGCGAGGTTGCCGGCCAGGGCGCGTGCCGCGTCGCGGGGCAGTTGCGTGTCGGTGTCCAGCGTGATGGCATAGCGAATTGACGCGAAAATGGACGGATCGCCGACGATGTCCGAAAAAGCCGTCCCCGCCTCGCCCCTGAGCCGGGCGTTGAACTGCTCCAGTTTGCCGCGCTTGCGCTCATAACCCATCCACACCCGCTCGACCGGGTTCCACACCCGCGGCCGGTGAAACAGATAGAAGACGCACGCACGATCCTCGCGGTACGTGTCATTGAGCGCCTCCACCGCGCGGCGCGCGTAGGCGACCAACGCGTCGTCACCTGGCAACGACTCCCCGGGCGCGTCCCGGAAATCCGTCAGCAGGGCAAAGAACAGGTTGGCATCGCGATTGCCGAGGTAACGTCGCTCCAGGGCCTCGAGCAGCTCGTCGATCTCCTGCGGACTGCCGAGCATCGTGGGCACGATCACCATGCTGCGGTGAGCGGCGGGGATGCCCTGCGAGAAATCCAGTCGTGGCAAGGCACGCGGCGGCACCAGTAACGTGACCACCAGGTTCACCAGCGCGACGGCCAGTGCCGAAGTGCCAATCATGCCGGCGACCGCAAACAACCAGTGGCTCCAGTGTTGCGCCGCGAAGCCCACGGACGCGGCTAGCACACCCGCCGTCGAGAGCAGCGTGAGCAGGAGGATGGAGCCGAGGTAAAGGGCCAGGCGATGACGCCGGAGCACCCG
>DATHRJ010000031.1:0-6275 GCA_035465455.1 Lysobacter sp. | reverse complement strand
CCTCCTGGTTGCGGTTGTTGAGTTCCATCGTGGTCTCGAACCGGCGGCGATCCGAACGACGCGAGCTGAAGAACAGGCCCACCAGCGCCACCAGCGCGGCGAGACCGGACAGGATGCTGGTCCACACATTGCCCAGGATGCTGGTGTCCTTGAGCGAGCCGAACGCGGTGAACGCGTTGAACAGCCGCTTGCTGTCTTCCAGCAGCTTGTCGGAACCCGAAGTGATCGCCGCCGCTGCGGTCTGCGCACGGAACAGGTTCTGCGACGTGCCCAGGATCGCATCCAGATCCTTCTTCATCTCCAGCCACATCGTTTCCGACTGCTCCAGCGCCTCCAGGGCGCCGCCGTTACTGAGCGGCGTCACCCCGAACGCGGCATCGCCCTTGCGCAGGCCGGCAAGGACGTTGCCGAACACGGACGCATCGCGGCCGAGCGCGTCGCCGGCGAGCGCGGCGCCACTGCCACCGGCACGGATCTCGGTGATGCGGCGGGCCATGGTTCCGGAAAGCACCACCTGGCGCAGGGCGATGTAGACCTGCGAGGACGGGGAACCGCTGGCCGACATCGCGCGCACCAGTTCGTCCAGACGCGCCTGCAACTGCGGCACCTTGCTGGTGAAGCTGTCGGCATTGCCGGCCAGGGCCAGCACTGCCTTCTCGCTGGCGATGACCTGCTCGGCGCTCTTGCCCATCGGCGTCCACGTGGTGGACACGGCCCTGATCGGCCGGGCAACGCCGGTGGTGTCGCCAAAATTGCTGTTGAGCTGCGCCAGGTCCTGATCGACCTGCGACTTGGTCGTGCGGAACGCCGCGAATGCCGCCGGATCGCCGGCGATGGCGGCTTGCCCCTGCACCGCCAGCTGCTGCGACAACACCTGCAGATCCGCGGCCGCTGAACTGGCACCGCCCAGTCGCGCGCCCTTGTAGGTAGCGTAACCGGCGTTCAGGGCGAAGATCAGCAGCGACAGGCCCAGCACGACCAGCCAGGTGTTGACGCCGAGGTTGCGGGCGTTGCCGCCGACGGAATTCATCTCAGTGCTCATGGTTCGACCTCAGGTGTGCTGCGTGTGCGGCGCGGGCGGTTTAACGGCCTCAGGCCGCGGCTTGTCGGAATTCTGGCGTGCGCGCCAGCCTGTCCAGGCTGAAGATCGCCCACGGTTGCTCGTCCAGGCGATAGGCCCGGTCGATGAAATTGGCATAACGACCGTCGGCCAGTGCCTCGGCCTCGATCTGCTGCTGGTCGTTGAAGCTGCGCTGTCCAAACAGTTCATCGATCAGCACCGCGACGTCGCCGCCGGGCTGGCGCACCAGCAACATGCGCTGGCCGTCGTGCAGCACGGTGCGCTCGCCCTCGAGGAACTGCTTGAGGTCGACCACCGGCAGCAGGTTGCCGCGCACGTTGGCCAGCCCCAGCATCCATGGCTGCGCGCCGGGTACCGCGGTGACCTGCGGCAGCGGCAGGATTTCGAGCACCTCGTCGAAGCCCGACGCCAGGTGCCGCGCGCCGATGCGGTAGCCGACGCCACGCCACAGGCCCGGCGCATCCAGCTGCTCCGGCAAACCGACGACATGGGCCAGGCTGCGGCGCTCGTAGTCCACGAGCACGTCGAAGGCATCGAGTCGCTGCTGCTCCCGGGAACTCATGCGCGCCTCACGGCACCAGCAGCGCGTTGATCCGCGCGATCAGCTCGTCTTCGCGCGGCGGCTTGACGATGTAGTCCTTCGCGCCCTGGCGAAGACCCCAGGCCTTGTCGGTGTCCATGCCCTTGGTGCTGACGATCAGCACCGGAATGGATTTGGTGTCCGCGTCGCGCGACAGCGCGCGGGTGGCCTGGAAGCCGTTCATGCCCGGCAGGATCACGTCCATCAGCACCAGGTCCGGCTGCTCGCGCCGGCAGACCTCGATACCGTCTTCGGCACTGCCCGAGGCAAGCACGTCATGGCCGTTGCGTTCCAGCAACTGGGTCAGGACCGCCGTATCGGTCGGCGAATCCTCGATCAGAAGAATACGTGCCATTGATTGCCTTCCCCCCCGGTCAGGCGTTGCTTACGTGCGTGCGGATCGCGTCGAGGAGTTCCTCGCGCGTGAATGGCTTGGTCAGGTACTGCTCGGAGCCTACGATGCGACCCCGCGCCTTGTCGAACAGCCCGTCCTTGGACGAAAGCATGATGACCGGTGTTGCCTTGAAAGTCTGGTTGTTCTTGATCAGCGCGCACGTCTGGTAGCCATCCAGCCGCGGCATCATGATGTCGACGAAGATGATCTGCGGCTGCTGGTCGGCGATCTTGGCGAGGGCTTCGAACCCATCGGTCGCGGTGACCACCTCGCAGCCTTCGCGCTTGAGCAACGTCTCGGCGGTGCGCCGGATGGTCTTGGAGTCATCGATCACCATGACCCGCAACCCGGCCAGGCTGCCGCTTCGGCCTTCGTCCTGCATTCAGTGTCCCCTGTTGCGCGAGCGCCGCGCTGAAAAACAGGCGCGCCGCGAGAGTGCCTTTATTCCAAGCCGCGGCGATGCTGTCAAGCGCGCATCGCGGCGCGTCGCAAATCTGAACGCCTGGCGCACGCGTCAGCCGGGTGCGGTGCGCTGCTACCATCGCCCCATTCCACCGCGCAGTGCCGCCATGCCGCTCGATATCGTCGTCGTAATGGATCCGATCGGGTCGATCAGGATCGCCAAGGATTCGACCTTCGCGATGTTGCTCGAAGCGCAGATCCGCGGGCACCGGCTGCTGTACGTGGTGCCCGGCGGGCTCAGTTTGCGCGACGGCGTGGCCCTGGCGAACGTGCGCGAACTCAGCGTCCGCGACGACCCCGCCGACTGGTACCAGGCGGGACCTGCGTCACATATCGTGCTCGGCGCGGGCCAGGTCGTGCTGATGCGCAAGGATCCGCCGGTCGACCCGGCGTTCGTGCACGACACCCAGATCCTCGGCCTGGCGCAGCGCGCCGGCGCCCTCGTGGTCAATGACCCGCGGGGACTGCGCGACATGAACGAGAAACTGACGGCGCTGGAATTCCCCCAGTGCTGTCCGCCGACCGTGGTCAGTCGCGATGCCGCCACCATCAAGGCGTTCATCGCCGAACATGGCGATGCGGTGCTGAAGACCCTCGACGGCATGGGCGGAAAATCGATTTTCCGCGCCCGCGCCGGCGACCCGAACATCAACGTGATCCTGGAAACGCTGACCGATGGCGGCCTGCACCTCGCCATGGCGCAGCGCTTCATCCCCGAGATCAGCGCAGGCGACAAGCGCATCCTGCTGGTCGACGGCGAGGCGGTCGACTATTCGCTGGCGCGCATCCCGCAGGGCGACGAATTCCGCGGCAACCTGGCTGCCGGTGGTCGCGGCGAAGGGCGACCGCTGTCGGACCGTGACCGCTGGATCGCGGCACAGGTGGGCCCGGAAATGAAACGCCGAGGCATGCTGTTCGTCGGCCTCGACGTGATCGGCGACTACCTGACCGAAGTCAACGTCACCAGCCCGACCTGCATCCGCGAACTGGACGCGCTATACGGACTCAACATCGCCGGCGACCTGTTCGACGTGATCGAAGCGCGCGCGGCGCAGCTGCCTTCCCCGGCATGACCGCTGTCGTGGCCAGCGGACCCGGCGCCAACCGCGCCGGAAAAGGGGTCGACGAAGGCCAGCGCCTCGGGGCGACGATGGTGCTGTCGCTGCTGGTGCACGGCGTGCTGTTGCTCGGCGTCGGCTTCGCCCTGGAAAGTGCCGCGCCGGTGGTGCCGACCCTGGACGTGATCCTCACCGAAACCACCACTGCCTTGACGCCCAAGCAGGCCGACTTCCTGGCCCAGGCCAGCAACCAGGGGGGCGGCGAACACGACAAGAGCACGCGCCCGCGCGCGCCGCAGTCCGGACCGCTGCCGCAAGCCGCCGACGGCATCGCCCCGCGCACGCTGCGCGCGCAGGCGCCGGCACCGCAGCCACCGCCGCAGGCGCGCGTGATCAGCAGCACGCGCGGCGAGCGCAGCACCGCGATCGCCCAGGCCACCACCACCCCGCCCGAACGGCCGCTGCCGCAGGACCGGGAGAAGATCGAGCACGACATGGCGATGGCCCGGCTGGCCGCGGAGATCCACCTGCGATCGGAACGTTACGCGCAGCGGCCAAAGCGCAAGTTTGTCTCCGCCAGCACCCAGGAATACGCCTGGGCCGGCTACCTGCGGTCGTGGGTCGACCGGGTCGAGCGCGTCGGCAACCTCAACTATCCCGACGAGGCGCGACGGCGCCGGCTGGCAGGACAGGTGGTGATCAGCGTGGCGGTGCGCCGCGACGGCAGCGTCGAACGTGCCGAGATCGTACAGTCCAGCGGCATCGCCCTGCTCGACGCGTCGGCGCTGCGCATCGTGCGGCTGGCCGAGCCCTACCCGCCGCTGCCGAAGACCGAGGAAAATCCCGACGTGCTGCACGTCACCCGCACCTGGCAGTTCCTGCCCGAAGGGTCGCTGATAGATCGCTGACCGGCGGCGCCAGACCTCGGTCCGGCAGCCAGAATCGCTAGCGCGATGCGCGCAGCTGCTGTTGCTCGATGATCGTGAGTGCGACGTGGTTGCGCAGGTACGCCGGTTCGATGCGTTCCGGGGCCACCGCCTCGCCGCGGGCGAACGCGTGCGCGGCCAGCCGTGCGACATCGGCCGCGCGCGGCAACGCACCCGCATCGATCGCCAGCCATTGCTCCGGCGAGGATTCGCCCAGCGCGCCATCGCAGGCGGCAAAGCCGGTGCCGACTCCGTGCCAGCGCGCGACACCAGCGGGGCACTGCACCAGGCCCGGCCCGGAAACGGCCTCGGCACCCAGCGCGACTGCATCACCGGCGCGCAGCTCGAAAGCGCCGCTGTAGACCTCGCTCATGCGTGCATCGATCGCCGCGATCACGTGCGGCCCCGGCGCCTGCATCGCCAGGGCGGCCAGGGTGGAGACCGGCACCACCGGTCGGTCGAGCGCGAGCGCGATCCCCTGCCCGATCGCGATCGCCAGGCGCACGCCGGTGAACGCGCCGGGCCCGCGTCCGACTGCGATCGCATCGAGCTGTGATTTTGCGATCCCCGCCTCGGCCAGCAGTTCGCCGGCCCACGGCAGCGACAGTTCGGCATGGCGCCGCGGCGCGAGCTCGAAGCGTTCGCGCACTTCGCCATCGAGCCAGAGGGCGACCGAACAGCCCTCGGTCGCGGTTTCGAAAGCGAGCAGTTTCATGGCGCGCCTCCAGGACGGCGGTGTTCCAGACGAAGCACGGACGTCGGCTCAGCCATGGGCCTGCTCCTGCAGTGATGACGAACCCGGACTCGCGGCGGCCACCAGCGACGGCGCGGTGGCGTCGGCAGCGAAGAACGCGACCACGTCCTCGACCTGGCGCGTCCTGGGCAATGGCGGCAGCGAGTCGATGAATACCTTTCCATAGCTCTTGCCGATCAGGCGTGGATCGCACAACACCAGCACCCCCCGATCGGTCTCGCTGCGGATCAGGCGACCGGCGCCCTGCTTGAGCGCGATCACCGCCTGCGGCAACTGCTCGTCGCGGAACGGATTGCCGCCACTGCGACGGATCGCCTCGAGCCTTGCCTCGAATACCGGATCGTCCGGCGCGGCGAATGGCAGCTTGTCGATCACCACCACGCTCAGCGCATCGCCGGCGACGTCGACGCCTTCGCGGAAACTGGCGGCGCCAAGCAGCACGCCATTGCCGGACCCGCGGAAGCGCTCCAGCAGCAGCGACCGCGGGCCCTCGCCCTGCACGAACAGCGGCCACGGCCCGTTGCGCAGCAGCTCGGCGGCCTCGCGCAGCGCGCGATGCGAGGAGAACAGCACGAACGCGCGGCCGCCGGACGCTTCCAGCACCGGGTGCAGCGCTTCGACGATCGCCGCGGTATAGCCGCGCGCCGCCGGCTCCGGCAGTCCGCGCGGCATGTAGCACAGCGCCTGCTGCGGCCAGTCGAACGGGCTCGGCGCGAGCAGGGTGGTCGGATCGGCCAGGCCGAGCTTGATCGCGTAATGCTCGAAGCGCCCGCCGACCGCGAGCGTGGCCGAGGTGAATACCCACGCGGCCTGCGAGCGCGCTCGATGCTCGGCCAGCGGCGCGGCGACGTCGAGCGGGGTGCGACTGAGGCGGAAGCCGCGCGCGGTGATCTCGTACCACAGCACGCTGGCGTCGTCGCGACCCTGCGCCGGCTCGGCCGCACCTTCGTCGATCTCGGTGAAATCCTGCGCGTACTCGTCGTCGTCCGCGACCGGCGGGGCGACTGCCGCCGCATCGCC
>DATHRJ010000030.1:0-6090 GCA_035465455.1 Lysobacter sp. | reverse complement strand
CGGCCTTGGCCTGCAGCTTGCCGGCCTTGAGCTCGGTCGCGACCTGGGCGATCGACTTCTGCGCCAGTGGGCCGTCGAACTGGCTGCGGAAGGTCTGCACGAAGCTCACGCCCTCGACCAGCACGTCGAAAACCTTCCAGTCGTTGCCGACGCGGCGCATCAGGTAGTCGACCGGGATCGGCTCGCCGCCCTGGCGCAGCATTTCGCTGGAAACGCGCACGATCGAACCGCCGCGCAGCGGGGTTTCCGACTTGATCCGCACCTTGAGCTCGGTATTGAAGTCGAGCAGCGAGGAGCCATACCGCTGCATCAGGTTGTCGGCCAGCGCATCGGCGAACAGCTTGACGTCGGCATCCGAAGCGCCGCGGCCGTGGCGGCCCAGCACCAGCCGGCCCGCGTAGTCGCGGTCGAACATCTGGTTGAACTCGCTGGCGACGAACTTCGCCAGCGCGCCGCGGTCGCGGGTGAATTCGGGACGGCGCGCTTCCAGCGTGGTCAGCACGCGGGTGCTGTTGGCGAGCACGAGCTGGCTGGGTGAGGTGGCCCGGGTGCTCGCCGCGGCGTCTTGGGCGAGCGCCATGGTCGGGGCTGCGGTCAGCAACGAGGCGGCGAGGGCGACAGCGAGAAAGGTGCGCTTCATAAGCTTCATTCCGTGGGGGGGGCGGATGCATCGTCCTGCGGGTACGGCGGCACGTCGGCCGCTGCATCGCTGGCCGGTGCTTCGGCTCCATTGTCCTGACCGCCGCTGAACATGTACTTGCCGACCATCTGCATCAGGTCCACCGAGGACTGGGTCAGGAAGATCTCGTCGCCGTCGCGCAGCGGTTCCGGGTCCCCGCCGGGCTGCAGCCCGACGTAGCTCTCGCCGAGCAGGCCGCTGGTGAGGATCGCCGCGCTGGTGTCGGCCGGCAGCTCCTGGTAGCGCTGGTCGATCGCCAGGGTCACCACCGAATCGAGCTTGATCGGGTCCAGCGCGATGTTGCTGACCTGGCCGACCGCGACCCCGCCGATCTTGACCGGCGCGTTCGGACGCAACGGCCCCAGGTTGCTGAAGCGCGCGGTGATCTCATAAGTGTTGCCGCCGAAGCCCCAGTTGCCGTTGGTGGACACGAACGCAAGCACCAGCAGCGACGCCAGCGCGAGCAACAGGAAGGCGCCGACGGCGAATTCGATACGGGGGCTACGGGTACTCATCGGGTCACCTTGGAAGCGGTTGCGGGACGGCGGACGCCGTCGGCGCAGGTTTGGACGCAGGCCGGATGCATCAGCGGAACAGCAGCGCCGACATCACGAAATTGAACATCAGCACCAGCAGCGAGGCGTTGACCACCGCGCGGGTGGTGGCCACCGAGGTGCCCTCGATCGTCGGCTCGGCGTGGTAGCCGACGTAGGCCGCCACCAGCGCCGCGGTCGCGCCGAATACGGCGGACTTCAGCAGCGCCATGCAGAAGTCGTCGACAAAGTCGACGCTGTCCTGCAGCACCTGCCAGAAGATCCCCGAGTCGATCCCGATCACGTGCACGGCTTCGAAATAGCTGGCGGTGATCGCAAAACTGCAGAAGAACCCGGTCAGCAGCGGCACCGACAGCACCGCGGCCCAGAAGCGCGGCGCAACCGCCTTGCCGACCGGGTCGATCGCCATCAGCCCCAGTGCGGTGATCTGGTCGGTCGCGCGCATCAGCCCGAGTTCGGCGGCGATCGAGCTGCCGGCGCGGCCGATGAACAGCAATGCGGTCAGCACCGGGCCCAGCTCGCGGTACAGGCCAAGCCCGAGCATCGCGCTGACCTGGTTGCTGGCGCCGTAGGTGTCGAGCGCCCGGTAGCCCAGCAGGGTGACCGAAAGTCCGACGAACGCGCCGCCAACGGCAATGATTGGCAGCGAACGGGCGCCTATCTTGTAGATTTCGCGGACCAGCTCGCGGAACAGGTCGGCGCTCGGCTTCGAGGCCCGGAACACCGAGAGCGTGAACAGGCCGGCGCGGCCCAGCGAGCGCGTGGTGGCGTAGAGCGCCATCAGGCGGCCTCGGCCCGGACGCTGGCATCGAACGGGATCGGGCCGTCGGGCTCGCCGCGCAGGAACTGGCGCACCAGCGGGTCGGTGCTGGCCTGCAGCGCGTCGGGCGAACCTGCGAACACCACGCTGGCGTTGGCGATCACCACCACCTCGTCGGCGATCGGCAGGGTTTCGTGGACGTGGTGGGTGACCACGATGCTGGTCAGGCCGAGGGTGTCGTTGAGGCGCCGGATCAGGCTCATGATCACCCCGCTGGCGATCGGGTCCAGCCCGCTGAGCGGCTCGTCGTAGAGCATCAGCGGCGGGTCCAGCGCCAGTGCGCGGGCCAGCGCGACCCGCCGCGCCATGCCGCCGGAGAGTTCGCGCGGGAACGCGTCCACCGCCCCGCGCAGGCCGACCGCATGCAGCTTCATCTCCACCAGCCGGCGGATCAGGACCTCGGGCAGGGCGGTGTGCGCGCGCAGCGGCAGGCCGACGTTGTCGCCGGCGGTGAGGTCGGTCAGCAGGCCATTGCCCTGCAGCAGCATGCCGATGCCCTTGCGCAGCTCCAGCAGGTCGCGCGTGCGCTCGGGCACCCGTTGCCCGAGCACCTCGACCGTGCCGCTGACCGGCACCAGTTCGCCGGTCAGTGCCGCCAGCAGCGTCGACTTGCCGCTGCCCGAGGGGCCGAGCACGGCCACGATGCGACCGCGCGGTACGTCCAGGCTGACGTCGCGCAGCACCGTGTTCGCGCCGCGATCGAGGCGGACGTTGGTCAGGCGGACGATCGGCGTCTCAGGATTCATCGGAGGTTTGGCGTGGCAAAAAACACGCGGAGCTTGGCGGGCGGCGGCTGAACCGCGCGGGAGTGCGATTGTCGCAGGCGCAGGATGGCCACGCACGTGGCTGCCGATCACGGGTCGCGGCGCCACCGCAATGGGCGCGGCGGCGCCCGGCGAAAGCGCGGCCGCACCCGGGTGGGCGCTGGTGTCAGGTGCGCGGGCGCGTCACCGGGCGCTCAGGGCGCCAGGTCGTCCAAGCCGGCGCCCTCTTCGTCGTAGTCCGGGTCCTCGGCGTCGTGCGCGTGGTCGATCGCAGCGCGCAGCGCCGGATCGAGGCGCTCCAGTTCCAGCACCACCTTCCCCGAATGCACGTCCTTGACGTCCGCCAGCGGCACCACGAAGTCGCCCCCGTTCTCGATGTAGAGCACCACCTCGGACTGCGCCTGGCGCACCTCGCGTACCGAGCCGATGCCGCTGGCACCGTCGGCGGCGAATACCATGAAACCTTCCTGGATCTGCTGCGGCATCGATGTCACCTGCAAAGGGTGGTGCGCGGCGCGAAGGTGCAGCCACCGCCGCAGGTACTAGCTGGCCATCGACCCGGTTCATGGCGAGTGAAAATCCCGCTACCAGTTCTTGCGCAGCACCGGGCCGATGTGTGACCCGGTCTCGCCGGCTGCGACGCCACTGCGGCAAGATGCGCCAATGCCCGCCGCGCCCGATTTCCGCCTGTACCACTCCAATGCCCTCGATGTGCTCGCCGGCCTGCTGGCGCAGGAGTTGCGCGCGTCCGCACCGGAGCAGCCGTTGCTGGCGCCGGACGTGGTGCTGATCCCGCAGGTCGCGATGCGGCGCTGGTTGCAGGCCACGCTGGCGCAGGCGCACGGGATCGCGGCGAACCTGGAGTTCCTGACCCCCGGCGAATTCGTCGCCCGCGCGCTGGAGGCCAACGTCCCCGGCGCCGGCGAGGACCTCGACGCCGAAGCGCTGCGCTGGCGCCTGTATGCGACGTTGGCGGAGCCGGCACTGATGCGCGAGGCGGCGCTGCGGCCGCTGCGCGCGTATGTGGACGACGGCGATGCGCTCAAGCCGTGGTCGCTGGCCGGCGAGCTGGCGTCGGTGTTCGAGAAGTACCAGGCCTGGCGGCGCGACTGGCTGCTGGGCTGGGAGGCCGGGCACGGCCAGCTCGACCCGCAGGCGGCGCTGTGGCGGCGCATCGCCGCCGGCCGCAACCATCGCGCGCGCCGGATCGACGAGTACCTGCGCCGCTTCGCCGGTGACGATGCCGATGCCGCGGTGCCGGCGGGCCTGCCGACGCGGCTGTTCGCGTTCGCCACGCTCAATGTCTCGCCGGACGTGCTGCGGGTGATCGCCAGCCAGGCGCGGGTCGGGACCCTGCATTTCTACCTGCCAACCCCGACGCGCAAGTACTGGGGCGACCTGGCCACGCTCGCCGAGCGCCTGCGCATGGGCGACGAAGCCGCGTTCGCCGCCGACGACAACCCGCTGCTGCAGGCCTGGGGTAGCGCCGGGCGCGACTTCATGGCGGTGCTCGGTAGCTACGAGGTGGTGCATCCGGCCGGCGAGATCGCCGCCTATGCCGATCCCGAGGAGCGCGACGACGACGCGCCCGCGGCCGACAGCCTGCTGCAGCGCCTGCAGCGCGACCTGCTGCACCGCCGCGCGCCCCGCCACTGGCGCACGGCGGTCGATCGCGACGATCCAAGCCTGCAGATCCACGCCTGCCACACCCGCCTGCGCGAGGTGCAGGTGCTGCACGACCGCCTGCGCGGCCTGCTTGAGGACCCGCGGTTCGATCCGCCGCTGGAACCGCGCGAGATCGCGGTGCTGGCCCCCGACATCGATCCGTACGCGCCCTACATCCAGGCGGTGTTCGGCGGGCTCGCCGGGCGCACCGACTTCATTCCGTTCGCGCTGGCCGACGCCAGCCCGCTGGCGGCCGAACCGCTGGCCGAGGTGTTCCTGCGCCTGCTCGCGCTGCCGGTGTCGCGCTTCGGCCTCAGCGAGGTGCTCGACCTGCTGTCGACCCCGGCGATCGCCGCGCACGCCGGGCTTGACGCGCCGGCGCTGGAGCGCCTGCGCCACTGGCTGCAGGCGGCCGGCGCGCGCTGGGGCATCGATGCGGCGCACCGCACCCGCCATGACGCCCCGGCCGACGACGCCTACCCCTGGGCGTTCGCACTCGACCGCCTGCTGCTGGGCCACGCCAGCGGCGAGGACGGCGACATCGCCGGGGTCGCGCCGTGGACCGGGCTGGAGGGCAGCGCGCTGCACGGGCTCGATGCATTGATCCGCCTGCTGCGCGTGCTCGCCCGGCACGAGCGCGCCTTCGCCACCGCGATGACCCCGCTGCAGTGGCGCGAGCGCGTACTCGGGCTGCTCGAGGCGCTGCTGCCGCCGACCGCCGACAGTCCCGCCGACCAGCGCACGCTGGAGCGGTTGCGCGCGGCGCTCGACGATTTCGCCAGCAGCGCCGCGCGCGCCGGCTTCGACGCAACGGTGCCGCCGGAGGTGGTGCGCGCCCACTTCCAGCAGCAGCTGGCCGACGCCGATACCCGCGCCCCGCTGCTGACCGGCGGGGTCAGCTTCGGGCGCATGGTGCCGATGCGGCTGCTGCCGTTCCGCGCGATCTGCGTGCTCGGCATGAACGATGGCGACTACCCGCGGCGCGATCCTGGCGGCGGCCTCAACCAGCTCACCGCGCAGCTCGGTACGAGTGCGCGCCGTCGTGGCGACCGCTCGCTGCGCGACGACGACCGCTTCCTGTTCCTGCAGTTGTTCGCCGCGGCCAGCGAAGTGTTCTACGTCAGCTACCTCGGTGCCGACCCGCGCGACGGCAGCCGCCGCGAGCCGTCGCTGCTGGTGACCGAGCTGCTCGACGCGGCCGCGCGCTACCACGTCGATCCGGCCGCGCGCCCGGAGTTGGTCCTTGACCATTCTTTGCAGCCGTTCGCGCCGGCAGCGTTCGGCGCCGCCGGGGCAAGCGGCAGTACCGATCCGCGCCGCTACAGCTATCGCGGCGAATGGCACGGCGCAGCGGATGCCGGACGCGCGTCGCGCCGCGACCCCGGCCGCTGGATCGACGCCCCGCTGCCGCCGGGCCCGGCCGAAGAGCGCCTGTCGCTGGCGCAACTGCGCGGTTTCCTGCGCGATCCCAGCGATGCGTTCCTGCGTCAGCGCATGGCCGTGCGCCTGCCCGAGGCCGCCGACGCGGTCGACGATGTCGATCCGCTGGCCTTGCCCGCTCGCGGGCTCCAGCGCTGGCAGTTGCAGCAGGCGGTGTTCGAGGCCTGC
>DATHRJ010000029.1:0-7486 GCA_035465455.1 Lysobacter sp. | reverse complement strand
GACGCCAGCTCCCCGCTGCCGGTCGCGGCGCGCCCGGATGCCGTCGGCAACCGGTTCGAGCTGGTGTCGCCGTATTCGCCGGCCGGCGACCAGCCGCAGGCGATCGAGGGCCTGATCGCGGGGTTCGAGAACGGACTCGCGCATCAGACCCTGCTCGGCGTCAC
The DNA here is from genome assembly GCA_035465455.1 of Lysobacter sp. Classification (GTDB taxonomy): domain Bacteria; phylum Pseudomonadota; class Gammaproteobacteria; order Xanthomonadales; family Xanthomonadaceae; genus Lysobacter_K. Next base: position 7,322 of record DATHRJ010000029.1, on the reverse strand, counting down.
CGGCTCGGGCAAGACCTACACGATTGCCAACGTGATCGAGGCGGTGCAGAAGCCGACCCTGGTGATGGCGCCGAACAAGACCCTGGCCGCGCAGTTGTACGGCGAGTTCAAGGCGTTTTTCCCGCACAACGCGGTCGAGTACTTCGTCAGCTACTACGACTACTACCAGCCCGAGGCCTACATCCCCTCGTCGGATACGTTCATCGACAAGGACAGCTCGGTCAACGAACACATCGAGCAGATGCGGCTGTCGGCGACCAAGGCGCTGCTGGAGCGCCGCGACGCGATCATCGTATGCACGGTCTCGGCGATCTACGGCCTCGGCGATCCCAACGAATACTTCCGCATGGTCCTGCACATGGTGCGCGGCGAGCGCATCGACCAGCGCGAGCTGATCCGCCGCCTCACCGAGATGCAGTACAGCCGCAACGACACCGAGCTGCGCCGCGGCACCTACCGCGTGCGCGGCGAGGTGATCGACGTGCATCCGGCCGAGTCGGAGATGGAAGCGCTGCGGATCGAGCTTTTCGATGGCGACATCGAGCAACTCACCGCGTTCGACCCGCTGACCGGCGAGACCCTGCGCAAGCTGCACCGCTACACGATCTACCCCAAGTCGCACTACGTGACCACGCGCCGCACCGTGCTCGACGCGATCGATGCGATCAAGGATGAGCTGCGCGTGCGCCTGGAGCAGCTTTACGCACAGAACAAGCTGGTCGAGGCGCAGCGGCTGGCGCAGCGCACCCAGTTCGACCTGGAGATGCTGGCCGAGGTCGGTTACTGCAATGGGGTGGAGAACTATTCCCGCCATCTCACCGGACACATGCCCGGCGAGCCGCCGCCGTGCCTGTTCGACTACCTGCCACCGGACGCGCTGCTGGTGGTCGACGAGTCGCACGTGACCGTTCCGCAGATCGGTGCGATGTACAAGGGCGACCGCTCGCGCAAGGAGACCCTGGTCGAGTTCGGCTTCCGGCTGCCCTCGGCCCTCGACAACCGCCCGCTGAAGTTCGAGGAATGGGAGGGCCGCTCGCCGCGCGCGATCTTCGTGTCGGCGACTCCGCGCGAGTACGAGTTGCAGAAGTCGGAAGGGCAGGTGGTCGAACTGGTGGTGCGTCCCACGGGGCTGATCGACCCGGAAGTGGAGATCCGCCCGGTCGCGACCCAGGTCGACGACGTGCTCGGCGAGATCACGCTGCGCGTGGCGATGGGCGACCGCGTGCTGATCACCACGCTGACCAAGCGCATGGCCGAGAACCTCACCGAATACCTGGGCGAGCACAACGTGCGCGTGCGCTACCTGCATTCGGACATCGACACGGTGGAGCGGGTGGAGATCATCCGCGACCTGCGGCTGGGCAAGTTCGACGTGCTGGTCGGCATCAACCTGCTGCGCGAGGGCCTGGACATGCCCGAGGTATCGCTGGTGGCAATCCTGGACGCAGACAAGGAGGGTTTCCTGCGCTCGACCGGCGCGCTGATCCAGACCATCGGCCGCGCCGCGCGCAACGTGCGCGGCAAGGCGATCCTGTACGCCGACCGCGTCACCAACTCGATGCAGCGCGCGATCGAGGAGACCGACCGCCGCCGCGCCAAGCAGGTCGAGTACAACCTCGAGCACGGCATCACCCCGGTATCGGTCATTCGCCCGGTGGTCGACATCATGGCCGGCGCCCGCTTCGACCCGGAGGAGGCCGCGATCCACAAGGGCAAGTTGCGCAAGGTCGCCGAGGAGCGCGACCAGGTCGCGACGCTGACCCCGGCGCAGCTGTCGGCGCGGATCAAGCAGCTGGAGCAGAAGATGTACCAGCACGCGCGCGACCTGGAGTTCGAGGAAGCCGCTGCCGTGCGCGACCAGTTGCACCGGATCAAGGAATCCGCGCTGCTGCGTTGACCGCCCACTCACTGCCCGCGTGTGATGGTGCGTCTTCCCCCTGAATGGAGACTGCGACGATGGGTATTCTGGATTTCATGAAGAACGCCGGTGCCAAGATTCTCGGCAAGGACGACGACCGCGCCGATGTCGGCAAGCCATTGGGGATGCACCTTCGTGAACACGGCATCGACCCGAGCACGATCTCGTTCAAGTTCAGCGGCGATACCGTGGTGATGGAAGGCACGGTGCCCAATCAGGAAACCCGCGAGAAGGCGGTGCTGATCGTCGGCAATGTCGACGGTGTTGGCCGCGTGGACGACCGCCTGCGCGTCGCCCGCGCCGGCGCGGACTTCAGTGGGGTGACCGCCACCACCAGCACCTCGGCGTCCACCAGCGGCAATGGCGACTGGGCGTCCAGGACCTACACGGTGGAGTCGGGCGACACGCTGTCGGGGATTGCCAGCAAGGTGTATGGCGACGCCGGCAAGTACCACCAGATCTTCGAGGCCAACCAGCCGATGCTCAAGGACCCGGACAAGATCTACCCGGGCCAGGTGCTGCGCATTCCTGCCGAGAGTTGATCGGCGCGCGGCAGTTGTCCGCGGCCCCCACGCTGGGCTACACTTCGCGCCCCTCGCCGGGGAGTTGCAACGGCGAAGGGCGGTTAGCTCAGCGGTAGAGCACTACCTTGACATGGTAGGGGTCACAGGTTCGAACCCTGTACCGCCCACCAATAGAAACAGCGACTTGGCATCATGTCAGTGCTTCACCAGGTCGTCAGTTACGGAAGAAACCAAAAACCGCTCCGAAGGGAGCGGTTTTTTCGTTTCCGGCTGGTCTGGCCAGGCCGGGTGCCGGGCGCGCCGGGCACGCGCTGCCGCAGTGGCGTCAGGGGACTTCGTCCCAGCCATGGTCACTGGGTTCGCCAGACATACCGGGCGCTGACGAGTCGCCCGGGCATCGAAATTGCGGCCGATTCCCTGCGCGGCGGCTTCCAACCCTGCGGCCGCTTCCGGGTCACGCCCGCGTGGAGACGGGTATGGATGACTCTGTCGGCACGCATGAAGACGGCGGTCCCCCGGGCACTGGTGGCCTCAGGTACGGCGTTTCACGATTCCGCAGGTGCCCGCGGCTGCTGGGGGGCACGGGGTGATCGCGGTCGACACCAGGTCCGGAAGGGCCACCGAGGAGGTCTGCAGTGGCCATGCGTGACCCGGGCGCTGGCAATGGCGGCTCCAATCGCCTGATCCTGATCACCGGCGGCGCCGGTTTCCTCGGCTCGCACCTGGCCGACGATCTGCTGGCGCTTGGATATCGCGTGCGGGCGCTGGACAACCTGTCCGAACAGGTCCACGGCGACAGCGCCTCGCGTCCCGGGTATCTGCATGAGGACGTCGAGCTGGTCCGCGGCGATGTCCGCGATCCTTCGGCGGTGCGCCGCGCGCTGCAGGGCGTGGATGCCGTGTTCCACTTCGCAGCTGCCGTCGGCGTCGGCCAGAGCATGTACGAGATCGAACGCTACACGGACGTCAACAATCGCGGCACCGCGGTGTTGCTCGAGGCGCTCATGGCCGCGCCGGTATCGCGCCTGGTCGTGGCGTCCAGCATGGGCGTGTATGGGGAAGGCATGTACGTGGATGCTGCCGGGCGAGCCGTCACCCCAGCGGCGCGAGAACCGGATCATCTGCTGCGCGGCGATTGGGAACTGCACGGCGACGACGGCCAGGTGCTCAGTCCGCTGCCGACGCCGGAATCCATGCCTGCATCGCCATTGTCGATCTACGCGCTGTCCAAGCTGGACCAGGAGCGCATGTGTCTGCTGATCGGCCAGGCCTATGCCATCCCGACCGTCGCGCTGCGGTTCTTCAACGTCTACGGCCCGCGCCAGGCCCTCTCGAATCCGTACACCGGCGTGCTGGCGATCTTCGCCGGGCGCTATCGCAACCGGCGCGCGCCGCTGGTGTTCGAGGACGGCGGCCAGCGGCGCGATTTCGTCAACGTGCGGGATGCCGCCAATGCCTGCGTGCTGGCGTTGCAGACGCCGGCAGCGGCTGGGATGGCATTGAATATCGGCAGTGGCCGGCCCGTCAGCATCCTGGAGGTGGCCGAACAGATGGCGCACGCGTTCGGTGTCGACGACCTGCCGCCTGAGATCACCGGCAAGTACCGCGCCGGTGACACCCGCCACTGTTTCGCCGACATCGGCCTTGCGCGTGAGGTTCTGGACTACCGGCCGCATATCAGCCTCGCCGACGGCCTTGAGGCGCTGGTGGACTGGGCACTTGGGCAGCGCGCCCTCGACCGCGTGGACGCGGCGCGCGCGGAGCTGGAGTTGCGGGGGCTGCAGCGATGAGCACGCCCCGCGCGGGAGGCGGCTGCCGGCGGTGGACCTGGCCGGATGGTCGCACCGGCGACATGCCCGTGGATCAGCGCGGACCGGGCGTGCACCGCCTGCGGGGTTGTCGTGGTGACTCGCTTTCAAGTCGGTATCGACCGCCTGAGGCGATAAAACGCCGCCGCCGTTGACTTGCTCGGCGGCGTCCCCAACTATTGCGTCCTGACCACGGCACCTGCCGGGTCCCGGATCGAGGTGGCCAGCGGCAGACGCCGGCCGAGCGTGCGACATGAGCACTACCACCGCCCATCGCTGATTCCGCCCGAGGCCTTGCGCATCCCGCAGCGCCCTCGTGGCGCTTTTTTATTGCCATTGGCGCCGCAGCATGAAGCTGGCCGCCAGCCACCGAACGAGACTTCCATGATCGCGATCACCCTTCCCGACGGCAGCCGCCGTGAGTTCGAACACCCCGTCACCGTCATGGACGTGGCGGCCTCCATCGGCCCGGGCCTGGCGAAGGCCACCGTCGCCGGCGAAGTCGACGGCAAGCTGGTCGACGCCAGCGACCTCATCGACCATGACGCGCGCCTGCGGATCATCACCCCCAAGGACGCCGAGGGTGTCGAGATCATCCGCCACTCCTGCGCGCACCTGGTCGGGCACGCGGTCAAGCAGCTGTATCCGGACGCGAAGATGGTCATCGGCCCGGTGATCGAGGAGGGTTTCTACTACGACATCTGGAACGAGCGCCCGTTCACGCCCGAGGACATGGCCGCGATCGAGCAGCGCATGGCCGAGCTGATCGAAACCGAATACGACGTGGTCAAGCGCATGACCCCGCGCGCCGAGGTCATCGACGCGTTCAAGTCGCGCGGCGAGGACTACAAGCTGCGCCTGATCGACGACATGCCCGACGAGCAGGCGATGGGCCTGTACCACCACCTCGAATACGTCGACATGTGCCGCGGCCCGCACGTGCCGAACACGCGCTTCCTCAAGGCGTTCAAGCTCACGCGCATCTCCGGCGCGTACTGGCGCGGCGACTCCAAGAACGAGCAGCTGCAGCGCATCTACGGCACCGCGTGGGCCGACAAGAAGCAGCTGGCGGCGTACATCCAGCGCGTCGAGGAAGCCGACAAGCGCGACCACCGCAAGATCGCCAAGCAGCAGCACCTCTTCCACCTGCAGGAGGAAGCGCCTGGCCTGATCTTCTGGCATCCGAAAGGCTGGTCGATCTGGCAGGTGGTCGAGCAGTACATGCGCAAGGTGTACCGCCAGTCGGGCTACCAGGAAGTGCGCTGCCCGCAGATCCTCGATGTGACCCTGTGGCAGCAGTCCGGCCACTGGGACAACTACAAGGAGAACATGTTCTTCACCGAGTCGGAGAAGCGCACCTACGCGCTCAAGCCGATGAACTGCCCGGGCCACGTGCAGGTGTTCAACCATGGCCTGCACAGCTACCGCGACCTGCCGATCCGCTACGGCGAGTTCGGCGCCTGCCACCGCAACGAGCCGTCCGGCGCGCTGCACGGCATCCTGCGCGTGCGCGGCTTCACCCAGGACGACGGCCACATCTTCTGCACCGAGGACCAGGTCGAGGCCGAGGTCACCGCATTCCACCAGCAGGCGATGCAGGTGTACGCGACGTTCGGTTTCACCGACGTGCAGCTCAAGATCGCGCTGCGGCCCGAGCCACGGCTGGGCGACGACGCCACCTGGGACAAGGCCGAAGAAGCGCTGCGTTCGGCGTTGCGCAGCGCCGGTGTGGAGTGGGAGGAACTGCCGGGCGAGGGCGCGTTCTACGGACCGAAGATCGAGTACCACCTCAAGGACGCGATCGGCCGCACCTGGCAGCTGGGGACGATGCAGGTCGACTTCATGATGCCGCAGCGCCTGGGCGCGGAATACATCGACGAGGCCAGCCAGCGCCGCCACCCGGTGATGCTGCACCGCGCGATCGTGGGCTCGATGGAGCGGTTCATCGGCATCCTGATCGAGCACCACGCCGGCCAGTTCCCGGCCTGGCTGGCGCCTGTTCAGGCAGTGGTGATGAATATCACCGACGCGCAGGCCGATTACGTCGACGAGGTCCGCAAAACCCTTGCAGATCAAGGCTTCCGGGTGGAGGCGGATTTGCGGAACGAGAAGATCGGCTATAAGATTCGCGAGCACACGCTCCAGCGCGTGCCGTACCAGCTCGTGGTCGGGGACCGCGAGAAGGAAAACGGCATGGTTGCGGTGCGCGCGCTACGGGGGGAGGATCTGGGAACGATGACCGTTGCCGATTTCGCTTCGCGTTTGCGTAACGAGGGCGCCAGCTAAGCTGGACACCGCCCGGAACACACCTCCGGTCGCCTTTGGCGGCCGGCACTGATCCACACCGGAGATAGCACCAATCAGTACTCCCGAAAAGCCGAACCGCAAGAACCAGGAAATCCGCGTGCCGCGAGTGCGCGTGATTGGCAGCGATGGCGAGATGGTCGGCCTGTTGTCGCGCGACGAAGCGCTGGCCCTGGCCCAGGAAGACGGCATGGACCTCGTCGAGATCCAGCCCAACGCCGATCCGCCGGTCTGCCGTGTCATGGACTTCGGCAAGTTCAAGTTCGAGGCGCAGAAGAAAGCCAACGCCGCGAAGAAGAAGCAGAAGCAGGTCGAGATCAAGGAACTCAAGTTCCGGCCCGTGACCGATGAAGGCGACTACCAGATCAAGCTGCGCAACATGCGTCGCTTCCTGGAGGAAGGCGACAAGGTCAAGGTCAACATCCGCTTCCGCGGACGCGAGATGAGCCATCAGGAACTCGGCCGCGAGATGGCCCACCGGATCGAGACCGATCTGGGCGAGGACATCGTGGTCGAGTCGCGGCCGCGCCTGGAAGGCCGGCAGATGGTGATGATGATCGCGCCGAAGAAGAAGACCTGAGACCCGCAGCGTTCAGCCGTCGACAACAGCAGGGCGCCTTCTCAGGCGCCTTTGCTTTTCGTGCCTCCGTAGCCCGGGTAAGCGCAGCGCACCCGGGACCAGATTGCCCGGAGGTCCCGGGTGGAACCGCATGATTGGCAAGGGAAACCGTCTGCCCCCATAATGGCGGGCCCGGTTCGCCGGGTTGT
>DATHRJ010000028.1:0-6903 GCA_035465455.1 Lysobacter sp. | reverse complement strand
TACCAGGGCACCGTGCGGCGCGACAGCCAGTTGCTCATCGATGACGGCCGCAAGCCGTTCAAGGTCGGCCACCTGTTCAAGCTCAAGGGCCGCGAGCACGTCGAGATCGACCAGGCCATCCCCGGCGACATCGCCGCGGTGGCGCGGATCGACGAACTGCATTTCGATGCGGTGCTGCACGACAGCCACGACGAAGACCGGATTCACCTGGCGCCGCTGGATTTCCCCAGGCCGATGTTCGGGCTGGCGGTGGAGGCCGCGAGCAAGGGCCAGGAGCAGAAACTGGCCACCGCGCTGCACAAGCTGGCCGAGGAAGACCCCTGCTTCCTCGTCGAGCACGAGACAGAAACCAACGAGACCGTCCTGCGCGGCCTGTCGGACCTGCATCTGCGGATCAACCTCGACCGCCTGCGCGACCGCTACGGGGTCGAGGTGACCTCGCACCCGCCGCGCATTGCCTATCGCGAGACCGTCAGTGCCAATGCCGACGGCCACCATCGCCACAAGAAACAGACCGGCGGCGCCGGCCAGTTCGGCGAGGTGTTCCTGCGGATCGAGCCGTTGCCGCGCGGCGCCGGGTTCGAGTTCGTCGATGAGGTCAAGGGCGGCACCATCCCCGGGCAGTTCATGCCCGCGGTGGAAAAAGGCGTGCGCCAGGTGCTGGAGCACGGCGCGGTAGCCGGCTATCCGATGCAGGACGTGCGCGTGATCGTCTACGACGGCAAGCACCACAGCGTCGACAGCAAGGAGATCGCGTTCGTGGCCGCGGGCAAGAAGGCGTTCCTCGACGCGGTCGCCAAGGCCCGGCCGCAGGTACTCGAGCCGATCGTCGATCTGGAGGTGCACGCCCCGGAACAACACATGGGCGACATCAGCGGCAGCCTGGCCAGCAAGCGCGCGCGCATCAACGGCACCGATACCGCGCGCGACGGCGACATCGTCGTCAAGGCGCAGGTGCCGCTGTCGGAGCTGGACGGCTACGCAGCGGAACTGAAATCGATCACCGCCGGACGCGGGCGCTATGCACTGGATTTCGACCATTACGAGCCGGTGCCGACCCAGGTCCAGCAGAAGCTGGTGGAGGCGTACAAGCCGCGGCACGAGGAGGATTGAGGCCGGCAGCAGCCGGCTCGCCCCATGTCGATCATCTCGCCCGGATCGGCGGCGGTGCTCGCCAATGCGATCCTGGTGCTGCACGTCGCCGTGGTTGCATTCGTGGTGATTGGCGAAATGCTGATCCTGGTCGGCGGGCGCCGGGGCTGGCGCTGGGTCCGCAACCGTACGCTGCGCCTGACGCACCTGGTGCTGATGGCCTTCATCGCGCTGCAGTCATGGCTGGGTGCGCTGTGCCCGCTGACGCAGTGGGAGCAGGCGCTGCGGCGCCACGCCGGCCAGAACACCTACGCAGAATCGTTCATCGAGTACTGGCTGTCGCGGCTGATCTTCTTCGAGGCGCCGTGGTGGGCGTTCGTCGCTGCCTACACCGCGTTCGCGTTGCTGGTGGCGCTGACCTGGCGCCGGGTGCCGCCGCGGCCCTCCGGCGGTACAGGTCGCGGGCGGGCGCTGCACTGATGGCGAACGCCGTTTGGATCGCCGGACAGCGGCCTAGGCGGATGCCTGTGGAGCCCGAGCATCGCCCACGACAATGTCGCGCGTGCTGCGGCCCCCGGGCCTGGGGCCGAGGGTCCGCGCGACGCTCGCCACGACGCGCTCGGCGACCGCACGGTAGGTCGTCAGCTTGCCGCCGTGGACGCTGACCAGCGTCGGCAAGCGTTCGTCGTCGTACTGCAGCAAGGTGTCGCGCGCGCGCGCCGAGAACCCCGCCGTGGTTCGCGGCAGCACCCGCAGGCCGGCGAAACTGCCGACCAGCCGGCGGTCGCAACCGGGGAAATGCTGCCGCACCGCGTCGAGCAGGTATTGGATTTCCTGATCGCTGGCACGGGCTTCGCCGGGATCGCCGGAAAACGCGGTTTCGGTGGTGCCGACCAGGGTGTTGCCGTGCCACGGCATCACGAACAGCGGCCGGCCGTCGCTCGGCGACTCGACGTAGAACACCGCGTCGCTGATGCGGCCGGCCAGTTCGATGTGCGCGCCCTGGACCAGTTCGACCGCTTGCGGCGCGGGCGCACCGCCGATGTGCGCCTGCAGATCGGCCGCCCACGGGCCGGCGGCGTTGACGATCACCCGGCAATCGATCGGCTGCTCGCGTCCTTCGTGGCGGTAGACGACGCGATGGCCGTCCTTGAGCGGGGTCGCATGCAGGAACTGCGCGTGCTCGCGCACGTCGGCGCCGAGCGCCTGGGCCGACGCGACCACCGCTTCAGTCAACCGCCGGTCGTCGGTCTGGGTGTCCCAGTACTGGAACACACACTGCAGTCCGGTGCGCGCGAGTCCATCCAGATCGCCCCATTCGCGCTCGGGCACGATCCGGAATCGCGACAGCGGAGCGAAACCGCCGATCGCGCTGTAGGCGCCGAGGCCGAGCAGGACCTGCCACGGCCGATGCCGGCTGTGCCGGTAGACCGGCAGATAGAACGGAAGCGGCCGCACCAGCGACGGGGCCAGGCGCACCAGCAGCCGGCGTTCGGCGATCGATTCGCGCACCAGCCCGAACTGCAGCGTCTCCAGATAGCGCAGGCCGCCGTGGATCAGCTTGCTCGACCGGCTCGACGTGCCTGAGGCCCAGGCGTTGCGCTCCAGCATGCAGACCCGGTAGCCGGCCGCGGCCGCCGCCTGCGCGCAGCCGGCGCCCTGGATGCCACCACCGACGACGACGATGTCGTATGCGTCGGGCGCCATGGTCAACAGCGGATGCTCAGTTCGCGGCGGGATTTGGGATCGACGTAGCGGATCGTCGCCTTCTTGAAGTTCAGGTCGACCTGCAGGTGGCAGCAGAGCTCACCCAGGCGCCATGCCATCGCCACGCCGCTGTCGTTGGACGAGTGCAGCTCGAACTCGCCGCCGAACGCCGGGTAACCCGAGCGGAACTCCATCAACCGCTTGAGGCGCTTGACCAGTGGCTTGCGCATCGCCTCCTCGACTTCCTCCAGGCTGTAGAAATGCCGGTTGATATCGCGCAGTTCATCGGTGCTTTCCATCAGCTCCAGGTCGTTGCTGCCGCCGAACAGCCCGACGTAGTACACCTGCGGGATGCCGGGGGCGAAGAACTGGATCGCGCGCGCGGCGATGTAGGCGTCGTCGTTGCGCTTGAGTGCGTCGTAGTAGGTGCAGGTGAGCTGGTAGATCGCCCCGACGCTGTGCACGTTGGCCGCCGAGCCGCGCAGGATCGGGTCGGCGCTGCGCTGCGAGACGTTCTCGATCACCGCCTGGATGCACTCGTGCGGGAGCACGCCCTCGACATCGGGGATGCAGATGCCGTCGTGGGTGTCGAGCACGGTGACCGCATTGTGCGGGCACATCCGCAGCCACGCCTTCAGGTAGGTACTGTTCGCATCCAGCAGCGAGTACAGCAGCAGCACCGGCAACGCGAAGCCGTAGGAATGCATGCCCAGTTTCGAGATCGCGTACTGGTAGCTGGAGTGGTCGTGCACCTCGGGCAGGCATTCGGCGCCATGCTGCCGGGCGATGCCATCGACCCAGCGCAGGATCCGCCACACGTCGGGCTCGACCAGGAAGCAGCTGGTGCCGATCTGCTTGGTGGTGTAGCCGAACGCGTCGAGCCGGAACAGCTTGACCCCGCGCGCGGCCAGGAATGCGATGTTGTCCTCGATCAGCGCATGGGTCTGTTCCGACGAGAAATCCAGGTCGATCTGCTGCTCGGTGAACGTGCACCACACCCGCCCGCTTTCACCGTTGGCGAAGGCGATTTCGCGGAACGGCTCCTTCTGCTTGCGGATGTGGATTCTTGCCAGGTCGTCGGGGCTGATCTCGCCCAGCCGGTCCACATGCACGAACAGGTCGGTGTATTCGGACGCGTAGCCGTGCTGCACGAAGTCCTGGAACTCCTCGCTGGCGTCGGAGATGTGGTTGATCATCAGGTCCAGGCACAGGTCGTAGCGCGCGGCGATGCTTTCGACGTCGGCCCAGTCGCCGTAGGCCGGGTCGACCTGCTTGTGGGTCAACGGCGAAAAGCCGCCGTCGGCATTGGATGGGTACAGGGGCAGGATGTGCACGCCGCCGATCGCCTTGGCCAGATGGCGATCGATCACGTCGCTGAGGTCGCGCAGGTTGTCGCCGATCCGGTTCGGATAGCAGATCAGCTGAACCGCGTTACGCAATGCCATCGCGCTTCCTTCTTCATGGGATGGTTCGAGGCTAGCGGCTGGACCGCCGGATCACAAACCGCCAGACGGCTGCTATACAGCCTTGGAACCGTTCACGGGCGGCTGGTAGGCTCGGGCCGTGGCGATCGGCGAACCCAAGCGAAAATCCGGCGGCGCGCGCACGCCGGACCTGGTGATCGGCCTCGACCAGGGCACCACCGGCAATACCGTGCTGGTCATCGATCGCGAGCTCGAGGTGGTCGGCCGCGCGACGGTCGAATTCGCCCAGCACTTTCCGCAGCCGGGCTGGGTCGAGCACGAATCCGGGCAGATCTGGGACAGCGTGCGCGCGGCGCTGCACCAGGCGCTCGAAGGCATCGATCCGGCACGGCTGGCGGCGATCGGACTCACCAACCAGCGCGAGACCACGTTCCTCTGGGACGCCGACAGCGGCGACTCGCTCGGGCGGGCGATCGTCTGGCACGACCGCCGCACCAGTGCGGCCTGTGCGGCACTGAAGCCGCTGGAGGACGACACCCGCGCCCGCACCGGGCTGCCGATCGACCCGTACTTCTCCGCGACCAAGCTCGCCTGGTTGCAGCGGCAGCATCCGGGACGGGCGCTGGCGTTCGGCACCGCCGACGCGCACCTGCTGCGCCGGCTCGCCGGGGGCGAAGGCCTGACCGATCCGGGCAACGCAAGCCGCACCCTGCTACTCGACCTGGCCTCCGGACAATGGTGCGAAACCCTGGCGGCGCGCTTCGGCGTGAGCGGCGTGCGGCGGCCGCCGATCGTGCCGAGTTCGGGCGTCTGCGCGCACGTGCGCGGCGTGCCGGAACTGCCTGACGGTCTGCCGGTGGCCGGCATCGCCGGCGACCAGCAGGCCGCACTGTTCGGCCAGGGCTGTTTCGACGTCGGCGAGGCAAAGATCTCCTACGGCACCGGCAGTTTCGTGCTGGTCAACACCGGTCGACGACCGGTGCACAGCCGCCATGGGCTGCTGACGACGATCGCCTGGCGGATCGACGGCGTCACCGACTACGCGCTCGAAGGCGGCGCGTTCGTTGCCGGCGCGCTGGTCGGCTGGCTGCGCGATGCGCTCGGCATCATCGGCCACGTGTCCGAGATCGAGGCGCTCGCGCGCAGCGAGCCCGACAGCGGCGGCGTCACGATCGTTCCTGCGCATGCCGGGCTCGGCGCGCCGCACTGGCGCCCCGACGCGCGCGGCATGATCCACGGCCTGACGCGCGGCACCACGCGCGGCCACCTTGCACGCGCCGCACTGGAAGGCATCGCGCACAGCCAGTGCGACATCCTCGACGCCATGGCAGCCGACCTGGGCACGGCGTTGAGCGAGCTGCGCGTCGACGGCGGCGCCGCCGGCAACGACCTGCTGATGCAGATGCAGGCCGACCTGTCGGGCCTGTCGCTGCAGCGCCCGCGCATGCTCGAGACCACCGCGCTGGGTGCGGCGATGCTGGCCGGGCTCGGCGTCGGACTATGGTCGGGCCTGGACGAACTTCGCCGCGCCTATCCGCTCGACCGCCGTTTCAAGCCGCAGCTGCCAACCGCCGACGTCGTGGCCGCGCGCGCGCGATGGCGCGAACTCGTGCTGCGGGCCTGAGCAAGCGATTGGGCGAAACCGGCTGAGCGCGGATAACCGCCCAATCCGCCCAATCCGCTCGGGCGGCGTGCGTGGCGAATCAGCCGCCCTCTTCCTCTGGCTCGTATACCGGTGTCGTGGGCTCGGGCGGTGGAGGAATGGCCACTTGCGGGCCCTCCAGCCGCACCGGTTGTGGCATCAACTGGGCGCGGATCGCGCCATTGGGATACTGGATCGTGCTGATCACGACGTAGCTGTCCCCCGCGCGCACCGCCGCGGCGGTCAGTGACGTCAGTGCGATCTGCTGGCCCATGATCCGGCCCGCCGTTGCGCCGCTGTCGACCTCAATTGAGGCCACCATGGGCCCGTTTTCGTTGTACTTGCCCATGTGCAGCGCCGCGCCGGTCGCGCCCAGCTCAAGGCCCGCGAATACCATATCGAGCTGCAGGGTGTCGTCATCGTCGAGCACGGCGGCCACCTCGCCACTGGCGGGCGATTCGGTGGCGGAGATGACGTTGCCACCGCCGAGGGTGCCCCGCAGCACGACTTCCTGCGCAATCACGGGATTAGCAGTCGCAGTCAGCGCCAAGGCTGCGGCAACAACGCAGGCGTGGAAGATCGGTGAGGTCATCGCGGCAGGCTCCGGGACGGATTAACCCAAAACTACCTCCGCCTCGTCGCCGCGGGTGTGAAGGCACTGCCGTCTGCGGGGGCGCACGTGGTGACAACCGAAGCCACGTTCCCGCACCGGCATTTGGGCATCTGCGACGACAAGGCGCGCGGGATCCGTTCCAGCGGCTGCGCGCGCGAGTCCCGCGACCGACGTTTTGTCGCAGCAAGGGCCTTCCGGCTGGGATCGCGCCCGTCGGCGCCTCATTCTGGCCGCATCGCAGCACGATCCATGCCATCACTAACCGGCCATTCACCGATGCCGGTTAATGTGGCCGCATCACCTTGACTGGACCACCGCCCATGCGCAGAACCACCGCAACCGTAGTGCTTGTCCTGGCCGCGCTGCTGATTGCCGGCTGCTCGACGCTGAACGCCGTTGGCGCGATGCTGGGCAGCCAGGTGACA
>DATHRJ010000027.1:0-2221 GCA_035465455.1 Lysobacter sp. | reverse complement strand
CGCGGCCAGTTCCGCGACGGCCGTCGCAGGTTGCTTCTTGCTGACCGCGAGCAGGCGGGGTCTTGGCCGGCCGGCCTTGCCCGCCGCATCGCCAAGCTGCTGCAGGATGTCATGCAACGCATGTGCCGGCACGGAAGAAATCCTCGTAAAAAGGGCTGGATTAGTGGGTGGAATCCAAGGCTATACTGCCGCGCAGGGGTTGATTCGCGCCAGCTTTCCACCGGCTGGTCAAAAATTCGCAGTGCAGGGGACTCGCATGGACATCGCCGAACTGTTGGCGTTCTCGGTCAAGAACAAAGCATCCGATCTGCATCTGTCGGCCGGGATGCCGCCGATGATCCGGGTCGATGGCGACGTGCGCAGGATCAACATCCCCGCGCTGGACCACAAGGCGGTGCACGCGCTGGTGTACGACATCATGTCGGACAAGCAGCGTCGCGACTACGAGGAGTTCCTCGAGGTCGACTTCTCGTTCGAGATTCCCGGGCTGGCGCGCTTCCGCGTCAACGCCTTCAACCAGAACCGCGGCGCCGGTGCGGTATTCCGCACCATTCCCTCCGAGGTGCTGACGCTGGAGGACCTGGGCTGCCCGAAGATCTTCAAGGACCTGATCGACCAGCCGCAGGGGCTGATCCTGGTCACCGGCCCGACCGGCTCGGGCAAGTCGACCACGCTCGCGGCGATGATCGACTACGTCAACAAGAGCGAATACGCGCACATCCTCTCGGTCGAGGACCCGATCGAGTTCGTGCACACCTCGCAGAAGTGCCTGATCAACCAGCGCGAAGTGCACCGCGATACCCACGGCTTCAACGAGGCGCTGCGTTCGGCATTGCGCGAGGATCCCGACTACATCCTGGTCGGCGAGCTGCGCGACCTGGAGACCATCCGCCTGGCGCTGACCGCCGCGGAAACCGGGCACCTGGTGTTCGGCACCCTGCATACCTCGTCGGCGGCCAAGACCGTCGACCGCATCATCGACGTGTTCCCCGCCGGTGAGAAGCCGATGGTGCGCTCGATGCTGTCCGAATCGCTGCGCGCGGTGATCTCGCAGGCGCTGCTGAAAAAGGTCGGCGGCGGCCGCACCGCGGCATGGGAAATCATGGTGGGCACGCCGGCGATCCGCAACCTCATCCGCGAGGACAAGGTCGCGCAGATGTACTCGGCGATCCAGACCGGCCAGCAGCAGGGAATGATGACGCTCGACCAGCATCTGCAGGACCTGGTGAAGCGCGCGATGATCCTGCGCCCGCAGGCTCGCGAGTACGCCAAGGACAAGCGGCTGTTCGATTGAGCCCGATCCCCATCGGAAATTGCCGTTGATCCCACGTCCGACGGCTTTGGAGTAGCACATGAGCACTGGCACCAGCATCGACTTCACCTCGTTCCTCAAGCTGATGGCGCACCAGAAGGCCTCCGACCTGTTCATCACCGCGGGCATGCCGCCGTCGATGAAGGTCAACGGCAAGCTGTCGCCGATCACCCAGAACCCGCTCACGCCGCAGCAGAGCCGCGACCTCGTGCTCAACGTGATGAACCCTCAGCAGCGCGAGGAGTTCGAGAAGACCCACGAGTGCAACTTCGCGATCGGCGTCTCCGGTGTCGGCCGCTTCCGCGTCAGTTGCTTCTACCAGCGCAACCAGGTCGGCATGGTGCTGCGCCGGATCGAGACCAAGATCCCCACGATCGAAGAGCTCAGCCTGCCGCCGATCATCAAGACGCTGGCGATGACCAAGCGCGGCATCATCATCTTCGTCGGCGCCACCGGCACCGGCAAGTCCACCTCGCTGGCGGCGATGATCGGTTATCGCAACCAGAACTCGACCGGCCACATCATCACGATCGAGGATCCGATCGAGTTCGTGCACAAGCACGAGGGCTGCATCATCACCCAGCGCGAGGTCGGCATCGACACCGACAGCTGGGAAGCCGCGCTCAAGAACACCCTGCGCCAGGCCCCGGACGTGATCATGATCGGCGAGGTGCGCACGCGCGAGGGCATGGACCATGCGATCGCGTTCGCCGAGACCGGCCATCTGGTGCTGTGCACGCTGCACGCCAACAACGCCAACCAGGCCATGGACCGCATCATCAACTTCTTCCCGGAGGACCGCCGCGGGCAGCTGCTGATGGATTTGTCGCTGAACATCAAGGGCGTGGTCGCCCAGCAACTGATCCCCAGTCCGGACGGCAAGACCCGCAAGGTCGCGATGGAAATCAT
>DATHRJ010000026.1:0-1611 GCA_035465455.1 Lysobacter sp. | reverse complement strand
TCGACCGCCTCCTTGGAACCGGTCGAGGCGCCCGAGGGCACCATCGCGCGGCCGAAGCTGCCGTCCGCCAGCGTGACCTCGGCTTCAAGCGTGGGGTTGCCGCGGCTGTCGAGGATTTCGCGGGCGTGGATCCTGGCGATCGTGGTCATGGTGGCTTGGCGTTCCGTCTCGGGATGGGGTGCTGCGGTGAAGCGATGGCGCTTTGTGAGGGCTGACCGAAGTGCGGCGGCGGTGCTGCGGTTACGGTTGCGCTTCGAGGAAGCCGTTGCGCTTGGTGACCTCGTCCAGCGCCATCAGCGTTTCCAGCAGCGCGCGCATCCGGTGCAGCGGCCAGGCGTTGGGGCCATCGGACAGTGCCTTGTCCGGGTCCGGGTGGGTTTCCATGAAGATGCCGGCGATGCCGACCGCGACCGCGGCGCGCGACAGGACCGGCACGAATTCGCGCTGGCCGCCGGACTTGCCGCCGGCGCCGCCAGGCAGCTGCACCGAATGGGTCGCATCGAAGACCACCGGGCAACCGGTGTCGCGCATCACGCTGAGCGAGCGCATGTCCGACACCAGGTTGTTGTAGCCGAAGCTGACCCCGCGCTCGCAGGCCATGACCTGCGTATTGCCGGTCGCCAGCGCCTTGTCGGTGACGTGCTTCATCTCCCACGGCGACAGGAACTGGCCCTTCTTGATGTTGACCGGCTTGCCGGCGCTGGCGACCTTCTGGATGAAGTCGGTCTGCCGGCACAAAAACGCCGGGGTCTGCAGCACGTCGACCACCGCGGTGACCTCGTCCAGCGGGGTGTACTCGTGCACGTCGGTCAGCACCGGCACGCCGAGCTGGCGCTTGACCTCGCTGAGCACCTTGAGGCCCTCCTCCAGGCCCGGGCCGCGGAACGCGGTGCCGGAGGTGCGGTTGGCCTTGTCGAAGCTCGACTTGAAGATGAAGGGGATGCCGAGCGAACCGGTGATCTCCTTCAGTTGCCCGGCGACGTCGAGCTGCAACTGCATCGACTCGATCACGCATGGACCCGCGATCAGGAAGAACGGCCGGTCCAGGCCGATGTCGAATCCGCAAAGCTTCATGGGCACGTCCTGGATCGGTGGGGGCACGGGGCAATCGCCGGACGGAGGCGGCTCACGCGTGCGCCTCGCGCAGGGACGCGACCGCCGGCAGGTTCTGCGCCTTGTGGTCGCGCGCGGCGCGGATGAAGCCGATGAACAACGGATGGCCGTCGCGCGGCGTCGACAGGAATTCCGGGTGCGCCTGGCACGCCAGGAACCAGGGGTGCTGCTCGCGCGGCAACTCGACCATCTCGACCAGCAGGTCGTCCATCGACTTGGCCGAAATCACCAGGCCGGCGTCCTCGAGCTGCGTGCGGTAGCGGTTGTTGAACTCGTAGCGGTGACGGTGGCGCTCGGCGACGACGTCCTTGCCGTAAAGCTCTCGCGCCAGCGTGCCCGGCTTGAGCCTTTGGTCCTGCAGTCCCAGGCGCATCGTGCCGCCCCGGTCGCTGTCGACATTGCGGCGCTCCAGCTCGCCGGTGGCGGTGCGCCATTCGGTGATGAGCCCGATCACCGGGTGCGGCGTCGCCTTGTCGTTCTCGGTGCTGTTGGCATCGG
>DATHRJ010000025.1:0-7822 GCA_035465455.1 Lysobacter sp. | reverse complement strand
TTCGGCAATGTCGGCCGGCCGACGCCGAAGCCGCCGCGCACCCGGCCGTCGGCCCCGCCGCTGCCGCCACCGGGGCACGATCACGGCTACATCGGCTACGAAGCCGGAGCGTGGGTTCGCGATGACTGCCAGCCGTTGCCGCAGGGCGAGGTCTGCGCGCGGCTGCGCGATCGCCGCTACGAACTGGGCCGCCGCTACAACAGCGCGCTGCAAAGCGAGCGCGCGCAGATCAGCCAGGAGCAGCGCGGGATCGACGCGCGCCTGGCCAGCAACTGCGGTGGCTACTGATGCGGCGATGGCGGATCGCTGCCCTGATGGTGACGATGCTGGCATTCGCGGGTGCGGCGGCAGCTGAGTCGGTGGTGATCTACCGCTGCACCGATGCCAGCGGCGCGCTGACGTTCCAGAACAACGTCCCCTGCGCGAAGAGCGCCACGCAGGAGCGCCGGGTGATGGAGGTGGCCGCGCCGGTGGCCGCGACGGCGGTGGTGCCGACGCCTGCGGTCGCACCACGCGTCCGGCCGCCGGTGCCCGCTGTCGAACCCCAGGCGCCCGCCAGCATCGAGATCGCCGAGCGCCTGCCACCGCCGCCGTTGTTCGAATGCCGCACCTGGGATGACCGCCGTTATCTCGGCGACGTGGCCAGCCCACCGGAGCGTTGCGCGCCGCTGCAGACCACCGGTATCGGCGGCGCCACGGGAATGGGGGCCGGGGCTGCCTGCGAACTGGTCACCGACCAGTGCACGCCGGTGGCCGAGGAGGCGTTGTGCGACGGCTGGCGCCGGCGCCTGCTGGAAGCCGAAGGCGACCTGCGCTTTGGCCGCTTCGAAAGCCGCACCGCCGCACAGGACGAGGTGGCGCGGGTGGAGCAGGTCGCGCGCGAGAGCACCTGCGGCGGCTGAAACCCCGGCCCTTTCGCCGCCGCCCCGGCTCAGAACCCGTAGCGCAGGAACCCGCCGTCCACGGCGATGCATTCGCCGGTGATGTAGCTGGCCGCCGGCAGGCACAGGAATGCGACCGCGGCGGCGACCTCCTCGGGCTCGCCGATCCGCCCCAGCGGCGTGCGCAGCAGCACCTCGTCGAGGTAGTCCGGATCGGCCAGCTTGCCGGAGGTGCGGCGGGTGCGGATGTACCACGGCGCCACCGCGTTGACCCGGATCCCGTCCTCGGCCCATTCGACGGCCAGGTTGGTGGTCATCTGGTGCATGCCGGCCTTGCTCATGCCGTAGGGCGCGCCGGTGCGCACGTGGGTCAGGCCGGAGACGCTGCCGACGTTGACGATGCTGGAGGCGGCGTGGCGCACCAGCAGCGGATGCAGGTAGCGCGACAGCTCGAACGCGGCGAACAGGTTGACCTCGAACACCTGGCGCCATTCGTCGTCGGCGTAGTCGGTGCTGGGCTTGTTGAGGTTGGCGCCGGCGTTGTTGACCAGGATGTGCAGGCCCTCGCCGAAGTCCTCGACCCAGTCGAGCAGTTCGCGGCGCTGCTCGTGCACGGCGATGTCGGCGGCGAACACCTGCACCTCGCGCTCGGGGAAGTCCTCGAGCAGTTCGGCGCGCGCCGACTCCAGCGCAGCGGGGTCGCGCGCGGCCAGCAGCACGTCGGCGCCGAAGCCGAGCAGTTCGCGCGCGATCGCGCGGCCGATCCCGGCGCTGCCGCCGGTGACCAGCGCCAGCTGTCCGTCGAGCCGCCAGCGTTTGGGATCCATCCTGAGCTCCAGTGAAAGAACGCCGCAAGCGTCCGGCGTAGCATAGCCGCCGACCCTGCCGAAGCGAGGATGCCGCGATGACCCCAAGTCTCCCACCCGGTCCACGCCGCCGGGCCCGCGCCGCGACCGCGGCCTGGACCGGCGCACTGGTGCTGCTGGCACTGGTGTCGGGGTGCACGCCGGAGCCGCCCGAAAAGGAGCGTCCGCCGGAGCCGCAGGCCGCCCAGCACACGCAATTGCGCGACGCGATCCACGCGCCGCTGGATCGCGCCCGGCAGGTCGAGGTGGACACGCAGAAGGCCGCCGAGGCGCAACGCGAGGCGATCGACGCCGCGACCGGCGGCTGAGCCCGGCGACAGGCAGTCCGAGCAGCCGACACCGTCGCTGACGCGACGGATCGGCCCGGTCAAGACGCGGTTACAGCTCGCAGAAGCAGTACGCCAGCGACTTCACCGGCACGCCGCGGGTCGGTGCGATTGCCCCCTGCAGGAAGCGCAGGTCGCCTGCGGCGTTCGGCATCGCCTCGTCGATCAGGCTTCGCGCCAGCCACTCCTGGGCAAAACCCGAGCGCGCCAGCCACATCGCGCCGATGCGGCTTTGCGCGAAGCCGTCGAAGAACTGGCCGAACGGCGACAGCCGCTTCTCGATGTAGCGCACCGGGAAGTCGCCGGGCTTGCCGAGCTTGGCGCGCCGGGCCGCATCGTCGAGTGCCGCCTGCAGGCCGCCGAGTTCGTCCACGAGGCCACGCTCCATCGCCTGGGCGCCGCTCCAGACCCGGCCGCGCGCGATCGTGTCGACCCGGGTGACCGGCTGGTTGCGCGCTTCGGCGACGCGGCCGATGAAGTCGCGGTAACCCTTGTCGATCACCGACTGGATGATTTCGCCGACCGCCGGATCCAGCGGCCGGGTGATGTCGAACGCGCCGGCGAAGCGCGTGGTACCGACGCCGTCGGTATTGATGCCGAGCTTGTCGAGGGTGCGCGGAATGGTCGGGATCAGGCCGAAGATGCCGATTGAACCGGAGATGGTCGACGGGTCGGCGTAGATCCGGTCGGCGTTCATCGAGATCCAGTAGCCGCCCGAAGCGGCCAGGTCGCCCATCGATACCACCACCGGTTTGCCGGCCTGCTTCAGCGCGACCACCTCGCGGCGGATCTGCTCGGAGGCGAACACCTCCCCGCCGGGGGAATCCACGCGCAGCACCACCGCCTTGACGTTGTCGTCGTCGCGCGCCTCGCGCAGCAGCGCCGCGGTGGAGACGCCGCCGATCGTGCCCGGCGGCTGCTCACCGCCGGTGATCTCGCCCTCGGCGACCACCACCGCCACGTGCGGACGCGGTCCCACGGCCTTGAGCCCGCGGTCGACGTGGGCCAGATAGCCGTCCAGGTCGACCTGGCGGAAACCGCCTTCGGCATCGGCGTCGGCGGCGCCGCGCTCGGTCAGCAGGTCGTCGACCTGCTCGCGGGTCTTGAGCCCGTCCACCAGTTTCTGCTGCAGCGCGTACTGCGCCAGGTCGCCCTGCACCGCGGCGATGCCGCTGGGCAGTTGGTCGATGCCGGCGGCGATCGCGGCCGGGTCGATCTCGCGCGCCGCGCCGATGTCGGCCAGGTAGCGCTGCCACAGGTCGCTCATCCAGTACAGGTCGGCCTGCTTGGACTCGGGCGAGGCCTGGTCGAGCACGTACGGCTCGGCCGCCGACTTGTACTCGCCGACCTTGAACAGGTGCACGTCGACGCCGAGCTTGTCCTGCAGTCCCTCGCGGTAGTACTGGCGGTAGCGGCCGAGACCTTCCAGCAGCAGCGCGCCCATCGGGTCCAGGTAGACCTCGTCGGCCTGCGCGGCCATCAGGTACTGCTGCTCGCTGATCATCTCGCCGAATGCGACCACCTGCTTGCCGCTCGCGCGCAGCCGCCCAAGCGCGGCGGCGACTTCGCGGCGCGAGGCCATGCCGCCGCCCTGCAACTGGTCCAGCCGCAGCACCACCCGGTTGATGCGCTTGTCGTCGGCGGCGCCGTCCAGCGCGCGCAGCAGGTCGCGCAACTGCACTTCGCCGCCGCCGCCGCCCATCGCGCGCGACAGCGCCCGGCTGACCGGGTCCTGGCTGTACTGCTCCACCAGCGCGCCCTCCGGGGCGATCACCAGCGTGGTGTTGTCCAGCAGCGGCGTGATCCGCTCGCCGGCGCCGAGCAGTGCGATGAACACGATCAGCAGCAGGAAGAACAGCAGGTTGAGGATCAGCCTGCGGGTGAAGTTCATCGCGTCCCAGAGGCCAATGAAAAAGCGCGCGATGGGACCGCGACGGATGGTTTCGTTCATTTGTGCGGGGACTCCGATACGTCCCTGCAGATTAACCGGTGGCGGCTCGGGATTCACCGGCCATAGGTCACTGCCGCGGCGCGGCCCCGTTAAGCCAGCGGTCGAGTCGGCCGGGCGCGCTCGATCGCAGGAAGCGCATCGCCAGCAGCACCGCGGCCACCGTGAGCCCGGCGATCAGGCCGATCCACATGCCGCGCGGCCCCAGCGCCGGCCACCATCCGGGGATGCCGAGCCCGAGCGCGGCGCCCAGCGGCATGCCGATGCCCCAGTACGCGAAGACGGCCAGCAGCATCGGCACCCGGGTGTCCTTGAGCCCGCGCAACGCGCCGGCCGACAGCACCTGGATGCCATCGGGAAACTGGAAGGCCGCCGCATACAGCAGCAAGGCCGCGGCCAGCGAGGCGGCCGCCGCATCGGCGGTGTAGAAGCCGACGATGACCTCGTTGCCCAGCAGCAGCGCGGCGGCCGACAGCAGCTGCGTGCCGAGCACGATCACGTAACCGGCGAACGCCGCGCGTCGCACCCCGGCGCCGTCGCCGCGGCCGAGCGCATGGCCGATCCGCACGGTGGTCGCCTCGGCCAGTCCCAGCGGGATCATGAAGCACAGGCTGGCGACGTTGATCGCGATCTGGTGCGCGGCCGCGGGCACCTCGCCCAGGCGCCCGATCAGCAGCGCGGTGGCGACGAACAACCCGCCCTCCATCGCCACCGTGACCCCGATCGGCAGCCCGACCACCAGCAGGTCCCGGATCGTCGCCCAGTGCGGCGGATCGAAACGCGAAAACAGGCGAAGGTCGGCGAACCGGCGTGCGCGCCACAAGTACAGCGCGAACGCCAGCGCCTGCAGCCACAACATGATCGCCGAGGCGATGCCGAGCCCGCCGGCGCCGCGCGAGGCCAGTTGCAGCGGTCCCATCGCCACGCCATAGGTCAGCGCGTATCCCAGCGGCACCAGCACCGCGAGTCCGCCAAAGCCCAGCACCATCGTCGGCAGGGTCCAGTGCAGCCCGTCGCTGAGGTAGCGCATGCACAGGTAGAACGTCAGCGCCGGCACGCCCCAGCGGATCCCGTGCAGGAATTCGATCGCGCCGGGGCGGATCTCCGCGGCGATCCCCATCGGCGCCAGCGCGTGCACCACCGCGCTCAGGAATGCGAACAGCACCGCGCCCAGGCCCAGCGACAACCACAGTGCTTGCCGGAACTGGACCGCGATTTCACTGCGCCGGCCGCGGCCATCGAGCTGGGAGACCACCGCCGGCAGCGCCATCAGCGTGCCCATCGGCACCATCATCGGCAGCCAGAACAGCGCGGTGCCGACCGCGACCGCGGCCAGGGTCTGGGTGCTGTGGTGGCCGGCGATGACGCTGTCGACGAAGCCGATCAGACCGGTCGACAGGTGGCCCAGCACCAGCGGCGCCGCCAGGATGCCGGTGCGGCCCAGCTCGCGCGCGAAACCGGCGCGCGGGCGGACGTGCGGCCCGCCGGGTGCGGATGCTTGAGTACGCGGATCGGCAGGCATCGACATCGGGACACCGGAGGAATGGGCATGGCCGCCGACCGCGCGCAGCCGGTGCTGGCGCCAGGTCGCGGCGGGCCGTTATCTTAGGCCGTCCACTGCCCCGCCCACTCACCGGCCCCCGCGATGAACCCAGCCGCAAATGTTCCGGGCAGCTCGCCGCCCGAGCCGGCAGCGGCCGGCACAGGCCCCGTGGACGCACCCGCTGCGCCGGCGCGGTGCGCCAATTGCGGCGCGATCCTGCAAGGCGACTTCTGCCATCGCTGCGGCCAGTCGGTGCACAACCCGATCCGCCACGCACGTCATGCGATCGAGGAGCTGTTCGAATCGCTGTGGCACCTCGATGGCCGCGTGTTCCGCACCCTGCGCGACCTGCTGGTGCCGGCGCGCGTGGCGTGCGGCTACCTGGCCGGACACCGCGCGCGCTACATCGCGCCGCTGCGGCTGTTCGTGGTCCTGAGCGTGCTGACGTTCTTCATCGGCCAGATGACGGTCGACTTCGGCAACGACGCGATCCAGATCGATGGTGTCGACGAGTCGATCGCCACCGCCGGCACCGTGGCCGAAGTCGAGCGTCGGCGCGATGCGGCGCTGGAGCGGCTTTCGCGCGCGCGCGAAAGCGTGGGGCCGGTGCCGGTCGTGGCGTCGTCGATGCAGGCGGCCCAGGACGAGGTGCGTGAGCAGGCCGCCGCACGCATCGCCGAGCTGCAGAGCAAGAGCGTTCCGATCCCCGCAGCCACCGAGCCCCCCGCCGCCGATGGCCCGAAACTCCGCTTCGGGCGCGGCGAGCCCTGGGACGCGCAGCGCAACCCGGTCGCGCTGCGCTGGCTGCCGGCGGCGGCGAACGACTGGCTCAACCACAAGATCGAGCGCGCGCTGACCAACGCGCCGCGCCTGGAGTACGACGAGGACCTGCGCCGGCAGGTCGTCCTGGGATCGGTGCCGACCGCGTTGTTCGTGCTGATGCCGGTGTTTGCGCTGCTGCTCAAGCTGGCCTACCTCGGCAGTGGACGGCTGTACCTGGAGCATCTGGTCGTGGCGCTGTACAGCCACGCGGCGCTGCTGCTGGCGTTGTTGGGGATTTTCCTGCTGGTGGGACTGGAGCAGGCGGTGGTGCCGCACGCACCGGGAAGCGCGCGGCTTTTCGGATGGTTGGAAGGAGCGCTATGGTGGGCCATGCCCGTGTATCTGCTGATCATGCAAAAACGAATCTATGCCCAGAGCTGGGGCGTGACCGTGCTTAAGTACGGCGCGCTCGGCAGCGTCTACGTGATGCTGGTGGCGTTCGCCGCCGTGATAGCCGGCTTTGCCGGGTTGGCCAAGCTGTGAGCGCGCAGGGAAACGACGGGGGCGTGATCTATGAGGTCAACGTCGACCTCGACGCCGACATCGCCGATGCCTACCTGATGTGGCTGGACGAGCACATCGAGACGATGTGCGCATTGCCCGGCTTCAGTGGCGCCAGCGTGTTCGAGGTGATCGAGCCGACCGCCGACGCCGGTCGCCAGCGCTTCAGCGTGCATTACTCGCTGGACGACCAGGCGGCGCTGGACGCTTACCTGCGCGATCACGCCGCGCGCATGCGCGCCGATGGCGAGAGTCGCTTCGGTGGCCGTTTCCGCGCGTCGCGGCGGGTGCTCGGTATCGTCGGCTGAGCGGTGCCCACGGGTTCTGGCGGCTTCAGCGGCCCATCCGGTCCCACAGCCATTGCGCGCGGCTGCCGGCGGCAGTGGACAGCAGTTCGCGCCGCAGTTCGGCGCGTTCCTGGGGCGGCGTGCGACGCACCAGCACCGCGACATCGGCCCGTTGCGACGGGCTCAGCGCGCGCAGCACCTGCAGCAACGGTGCGTGCTCCTCGGGAGGCAGCTGCGCCAGCAGCGGCTGCAGCGCCGCATAGTCGGCCCCCAGCACCGGCCCCAGCAGCCAGCCGCGCTGCTCGCTGCGATCCAGCAGGGCGAACTGCTCGCGCAACGCCTGCTGCTGTTGCGGGGGCAATGCGGAGAAGCGCGCCGCGGCGGTTCGTACCGCTGCGCGTTCCCGCGAAGGCAGCGACTGCCAGGCGGCATGCTCCTCGCGCTGCCGGTCCCGGGCCGCGCGCGGCAACGCATCCCACGCCGCTGCGCGCGCGCTGAACCGCGACTGCTCGGCGTCACTCCAGCCGGTCCATTGCGCCGCGCGCCGCTGCAACTCGGCCCGTTCCTGGGGCGGTGTGCGACGCACCAGCACCGCGACATCGGCGCGTTGCGACGGGCTCAGCGCGCGCAGCACCTGCAGCAACGGTG
>DATHRJ010000024.1:0-7301 GCA_035465455.1 Lysobacter sp. | reverse complement strand
CAGGCTGAAGCCGACCTCGGCCATCTGCCCGCTCTGGTCCTCGCCCAGCAGCTCACCGGCGCCGCGGATCTCCAGGTCGTGCGTGGCCAGGGTGAAGCCGGCGCCGAGTTCGTCCATCGCCGAAATCGCATCCAGCCGCTTGCGCGCGTCGCTGGTGATGCTGCGGTTGTCGGGCACCAGCAGGTAGGCGTAGGCGCGGTGGTGCGAACGGCCGACCCGGCCACGTAGCTGGTGCAACTGCGCCAGGCCGAACTTGTCGGCACGGTTCATGATGATCGTGTTGGCATTGGGGATGTCGATGCCCGACTCGATGATCGTCGTGCACAGCAGTACGTTGAACCGCTGCTTGTGGAACTCGAGCATCACCCGCTCCAACTCGCGTTCGGGCATCTGCCCGTGGGCGACGCCGATGCGTGCCTCCGGCACCAGCGCCTCCAGTTCGCGCTGCATGCGCCCGATGCTCTCGACGTCGTTGTGCAGGAAGTACACCTGGCCGCCGCGCGACAGCTCGCGCTGGAACGCCTCGCGCAGCTGCGCGTCGTCCCACGGCACCACGAACGTCTGCACCGCCAGCCGGTGCGCGGGCGGGGTGGCGATGATCGACAGGTCGCGCAGGCCGGCCATCGCCATGTTGAGCGTGCGCGGGATCGGGGTGGCGGTCAGCGTCAGCAGGTGCACGTTGGCGCGCAGCGCCTTCAGCGCCTCCTTCTGGCGCACGCCGAAGCGCTGCTCCTCGTCGACGATCACCAGCCCCAGGTCCTTGAACGCGACGTCCTTCTGCAGCAGGCGGTGGGTGCCGACCACCACGTCGATCTTGCCCTCGCCGATGTTGCCGATCTCGGCCTTGATCTCCTTGGCGGTCTTGAAGCGCGACAGCACCTCGACCTTGAGCGGCCAGTCGGCGAAGCGGTCGCGGAAGTTGCGGTAATGCTGCTCGGCCAGCAGCGTGGTCGGCACCAGCACCGCGACCTGCTTGCCGGCGACGGCGGCCACGAACGCCGCGCGCACCGCGACCTCGGTCTTGCCGAAGCCGACGTCGCCGCAGACCACGCGGTCCATCGGCTGCGACGAGCCGAGGTCGCCGATCACCGCCTCGATCGCCGCATGCTGGTCCGGGGTTTCCTCGAACGGGAACGTCGCCGCGAAGGGCTCGTACATCGCGCGGTCGATGTCGATCGCCAGTCCCACGCGCGCCTGCCGGCGGGCCTGGATCTCGAGCAGTTCGGCGGCGACGTCGCGGACCTTCTCGGCCGCCTTGCGCTTGGCGCGGGTCCACTGCTCGCCGCCGAGCGAATGCAGCGGCGCGGTCTCGACCGACGCGCCGGAATAGCGGTTGATCAGGTGCAATTGGGCGACCGGCACGTACAGGCGGTCGCCCTTGGCGTATTCGATCTCGAGGTATTCGCCCTTCTCGCCGCCGGCCTCCAGCGTGATCAGGCCGCGGTAGCG
Source organism: Lysobacter sp. (assembly GCA_035465455.1). GTDB lineage: Bacteria > Pseudomonadota > Gammaproteobacteria > Xanthomonadales > Xanthomonadaceae > Lysobacter_K. Next base: position 5,852 of record DATHRJ010000024.1, on the reverse strand, counting down.
GCCGACGCCATGGTCCTCGTGCACGATCGGCGCGCCCTCGGACAACTCGCCCAGGTCGCGGATGATCGCCTCGGGCTCGCGCCCGGCGCGCTTGCGCCGCCGCGGCTGCGACGCGCGTTCGGGGAACAACTGGCGTTCGGTCAGTACCGCCAGCACCGGCGCGTCGAGCGCGAAACCGTCGTCGAACGGGGCCGCCGCGATCGCGAACGTGAGGTCCGAGGCTGCGAATTCGCGCCAGCCGGACACGGTCACCGGCTGCAGCTCGGCCGCCGCAAGCACTTCGGCCAGCGCCTCGCGCCTTCCCGCGGAATCGGCGGCGATCAGCACCCGTCCCGGATAGCTGGCAAGGAACGACTTCAGCGCACCGGCCGGAACCGCGTCCTTGGCCGCGATGGGCACCGGTGGCGCCGGCTGGCTGCCCAGCATCGTGGAGCGCTCGCGCTGCGGATGGCCTTCTCCGCAGACCTCGATCCGCTCACCCAGGTTGAGCTGCTTGCGTAATTCGTCGGGCGACAGGTACAGGTCGGCGGGCGGCAGTAGCGGACGCTCGACGTCGTGACGGCGCTGCTCGTAGCGCTCTGCGGTGTGCACCCAGAACTGCTCGGCCGCCTCGAGCGCGCCATCGCCGATCACCGGCAGCAGCTTCGTGCCGAGGTAGTCGAACAACGTCGCGGTCTGCTCGAAGAACAGCGGCAGGTAGTACTCGATGCCCGCCGGCGCGACCCCGGCCTTGAGGTCCTGGTACAGCACGCTGCGCCGCGTATCCACGTCGAAGCGGTCGCGCAAGGTCTCCAGCGCGCGTTTCAGCGCGACCTCGTCGAGCGGCACTTCGCGTCCTGGCAGCAGGTGCACCGAATCGATTTTCTCCAGCGACCGCTGCGATTCGGGATCAAAGGCGCGGATGGTGTCGATTTCGTCGTCGAGCAGTTCCACCCGGTAGGGCCTGTCCGCGCCCATCGGGTACACGTCGAGCAACCCGCCGCGCACGGCGAAATCGCCAGGGTCCAGCACCTGCGGCACATGGCGGTAGCCGGCCGACTCGAGCCGGCGTTTTTCCGCGTCCATGTCCAGGCGCTGGCCGACGCGCACGTCGAAGCTGCCGCCGACCACGTGGCGCAACGGCGCCAGGCGCTGCAACAGCGTCTGCACCGGCACGACGACGATCCCGCGCGCCAGCGTCGGCATCCGGTGCAGCGCGGCGAGGCGCTGGCTGACAATGTCCGGGTGCGGACTGAATACGTCGTACGGCAGGGTTTCCCAGTCGGGAAACTGCTGCACGTGGAGTTGCGACGGGCCGTCGGGAGCGCTGCGGCCGAGCAGCGTATGCAGGTCGCTCTCGAGCTGGTGCGCGGCATGGTTGTCGCGCGCGATCACCAGCAGTGGCCCGTCATGGGCGATGGCCGCGGCGGCGATGTGGAACGCCAGTGCCGACGGCGATGCCGGCGCACGCCACCACGCCCGTGGCTGGCCGGCTTTGGGCAGCGGCGGGGTGGGGAAGATCGGAATGGTCGATTCGATGTCGGTCATGCGCGCACGAAGGCGCCGGGCACGATTGCGTCCGGCGCGAAACAGGGTGCGCAGTTTAGCCCGTAGCGGTTTTGGCGTTTCCCTCGGCCCGCGGTTGCATCAGTGCCGGGTGGGGCGCAGGTCCAGCGTCACGCGTACCAGGCCGGTGTCTTCCTGCTGGTTCTCGCGCTCGAAGCCGAGCGACTCGACCAGCGACAGCATCGCGTGGTTATGCGCGAACACATCGCCGTGGATGCGCTCGACCTTCTTGCCACGGGCCCATTTCACCAGCCGGGTCATCAGGTAACGACCCAGGCCCATATCGGCGACGAAGTGGCTGACGAGGATCGCGAACTCGGCGTCGCGGCCGGAACCATCGATCGAGATCCTCGCGACGGCTCCGACCAGGGCTTCGCCCGGCGGCAGCGGCTCGGCGGCGACCAGGGCGAATTCGTTTTTCGGATTGATCCGGGTGAAGCGCTCGGCCATCTCCGGCGTCAGGTGCTTGACCGTGTGCAGGAAGCGCTGGCGCACCTCGTCGGGCTCAAGCAGATCGAATCCTGCGCGCAGCGGTTCGGCATCTTCGGGCCTTATCGGCCGGATCAGGACTTCGCGGCCGTTGGGCAGCCGCTGGCGCTCATGCCACGGGGGGAGGCGTTCGTGCGCGTTCATGCGGGGATATTGGCACACCACCCCAGTCCGATCCCTTCATTGAACGGTCACATCGGCAACGAGCTGAATCGCGGGTGCGGCGCGGGGGATTCGGGCGTGCCGAGGAGGCCATTTCCGCCATGCAGGTGATGGCACCACACTGGCGCACCTGCCTTGAATTCCGCGCGCCGTGCCATTCACGCCCCCCGGTCACGGCCACGGAGAGCCGCCCGCCAACGCCCTTGAGCGCGCCCCTCACGCTTCGGGCTTGAGCCACTCCACCCGCGACGCGGCCGCGGGCGACTCGCCCAGCACCTGCGCCAGCTTCGCCAGCGCCGGCGCCAGTGCCTGGTCCAGCTGCCACGGCGGATTGAGCAGCAGCATGCCGCTGCCGTTCATGCGCAATGGAGAGTCGTCGGGGTGGACCAGCAGTTCGGCCAGCAGCGAGGACTTCACCGGCAGCGTCGCGGCGCGGCGGAAGAACGGCTGCAGCGAGCGCCGGCGCTTGATCGGATACCACACCGCATAACAGGCCTGCGGCCAGCGCGACAACGCTTCGCGCACCGCGGCGATGATGTGGTCGAATTCCTCCAGCTGGGCCTCGTAAGGCGGGTCGATCAGCACGATCCCGCGGCTGAACTTGAATTCCTCGCCGCCCGGCTTGAGCAGCTTGGGCGGCAGCAGCGCCTTGATCGCCGCGTAGCCGTCGCGCGCATGCACCGCGACGCGCTCGTCGCGGGCGAAGTTGGCCTTCAGCTGCGCTGATTCCTCCGGCTGCAGTTCGCACGCGGCGATGCGGTCCTGCTCGCGCAGCGCGTGCGCCAGCAGCCATGGCGAACCGGGGTAGCTTGCTTGTCCGTGGATCGCGCGGCAGGCGCGGACCGCGGCGAGGTAGCGGGTGATCGCCGGGTGCTTGGGCGCCTCCGCCATCAGCCGCCCGATGCCGCCCTCGGCCTCGCCGGTGCGCTGCGCCGAATTGCTGTCGAGCGCGTAGATCCCGCGCCCGGCGTGGGTGTCCAGCGCGAACAGCGGCGCCGGCTTCACGGTCAGGGCATCGCAAAGCGCCAGCAACACGACGTGCTTGAAGACGTCGGCGTGGTTGCCGGCATGGAAGGCGTGGCGGTAATTCATGCGCATAGGGTAGCCCGCGGCGAGCGCGCCAAGGCGACCATCGCTGTTGCCGGCCTCGATGCGGGTTGGTTCTCCCGCGAAATCCCGCGAGCCATTCAGGTGCGGCGACCGCGTCACTGCGTGCGCGCTGCTTCCACGAAGCTGGTTGAACGAGCCGGCCGCGCTGTTTCGTGGACCGCTGCGTCAATCGCTTATGCTCGCCGTTCCTGCCGCGCGGCCTGGTTTACGTGTCCCATCCAATGCCCTGTGTGCTACTGGTCGAGGACGAATCGGCAATCGCCGAAACCGTGCTGTATGCGCTGCACGCCGAGGGTTTCGATGCGCTGCATTGCCTGACGGGCGGGGAAGCCGTCCACGCAGCCCGGGAGGGCCGCTTCGACCTGGCGATCCTCGACGTGGGCCTGCCCGACATCGGCGGCTTCGCGCTGTGCCGCCAGCTGCGCCGCACCGGCGACCTTCCGGTGATCTTCCTGACCGCGCAATCGGCCGAGGCCGACCGCATCCTCGGGCTGGAGATCGGCGCCGACGACTACGTCACCAAGCCGTTCTCGCCGCGCGAACTGGTCGCCCGGGTGCGTGCGGTGCTGCGTCGCACCTCGGCCGCCTCCGGTGCCGACGCCGCCGCGCCCGTGTTCCAGCACGATGCCGAGGGCAAGCGCATCCGCCATCGCGGCGACCTGCTCGATCTGACCCGCTACGAATACGGGTTGCTGGCGGCGCTGCTGCAGCGGCCCGGCGCGGTGCTGTCGCGCGCGCAGCTGATGGACCGGGTCTGGAGCGATGCGCTCGACAGCGGCGACCGCACCGTCGACAGCCACATCAAGACGCTTCGCGCGAAACTGCGCGCCGCGGCCGGCATCGACCCGATCCGTACCCACCGCGGGCTCGGCTACTCGCTGGATCCGGATTGACCTGGTGAAGATCGGCCTGCGCATCTTCCTGGGCTATTTCCTGATCGTGGCGCTGGCCGCGTGGCTGTTGATGCGAGTGTTCGTTGCCGAGGTGAAGCCCGGGGTGCGCCAGGCGATGGAGGACACGCTGGTGGACAGCGCCAACGTGCTGGCCGAATTGGCCGCCGACGACCTGCTCGCCGGCCGCATCAACCACGGCCGCTTCGCCGAGCGCGTGCGCGCGCTGCGCGGTCGCGACTTCGGCGCCGATATCTGGGGCTTCGACAAGCGCGGGAGCAATTACCGCATCTACGTCACCGATGCGCGCGGGTTCGTGGTGTTCGACAGCACCGGGCGCGATGTCGGCAAGGACTACTCGCGCTGGAACGACGTGTACCTGACCCTGCGCGGCCGCTACGGCGCGCGCTCGACCGCCAGCGATCCCGATGACGAGGATTCCACGGTGATGCACGTGGCCGCGCCGATCCGCGCCGCCGACGGCGCGATCGCCGGGGTGCTGACGGTGGCCAAGCCCAATCGCACGCTTGCGCCGTTCATCGCGCGCAGCCAGGCGGTGGTGATGCGCTGGGGCGCGTTGCTGCTGGGCGTGGCGCTGCTGGTGGGGCTGCTGGTGTCGTGGTGGTTGTCGCGGCAGATCGCGCGCCTGCAGCGTTACGCGCAGGCGGTGACTGCCGGCGCGCGGCCGGTGATGCCGGCCGCGGCGGGTGAGTTCGGCGAGCTCGGCCATGCGCTGGAGACGATGCGCGCGAAGCTGGAGGGCAAGCAGTACGTGGAGCACTACGTCCACGCCCTCACCCACGAAATGAAAAGCCCGCTGGCGGCGATCCGCGGCAGCGCGGAACTGCTCGAGGCGCCATTGCCCGAAGCCGATCGCCAACGCTTTGCGGCGAGCATCGGCGCACAGAGCGAACGGCTCGCCGAGATGATCGACAAACTGCTTGCGCTGGCCGCGGTCGAACACCGGCAGCGGCTCGACGACCCGGTCGCGCTGGATGCGGGCGCGCTCGTGGACGCGGCCGCGGCGCAATGTGCGCCGCGCCTGCAGGCGGCAGGTGTGAGCCTGCGCGAGCATGCCGATCCGGGACTGCCCTGCGTGCGCTGCGACGGGTACCTGCTGCGCCAGGCGCTGGTCAACCTGATCGACAACGCCGTCGATTTCTCGCCGGCATCCGGCGTGGTCGAGTTGCGCATGCAACGCGCAGGCCCGGAGCTGCAGGTGTCGCTGGACGATCGCGGGCCCGGCGTCCCCGACTTCGCGCTGCCGCGGATTTTCGAGCGTTTCTACTCGCTGCCGCGCCCCGAGGGCGGCAGCCGCAGCAGCGGCCTGGGGCTGTGTTTCGTGGCCGAAGTGGCGCTGCTGCACGGGGGCAGCGTAAGCGTGGTGAACCGCGACGGCGGCGGTGCCACGGCCACGCTGTGCCTGCCGCTGGCCTGAGGCCGACTTCACTGCCGCTTCACCGTGGCGCCATCGTCCCCACACCGTGACCCTGGATGCTGTCCTCCGTTGCCACAGCGGAGCGACCCCATGCGTTTGTCGATCAAGATGTTGCTGGTCATTGGAATGACCCTGGCGATCCTGGTGCCGTTGTCGATGGTGCGCGGGATCATCCACGAGCGGCAGTCCTACCGCGGCGAAGTGGTGCAGGCGGTCGG
>DATHRJ010000023.1:0-2303 GCA_035465455.1 Lysobacter sp. | reverse complement strand
ACACCCGCGAGGCATCCAGCGATGCCTCCGCGCCGGTAACGCAGTTCCAGGCGCGCCACATCCTGATCCGGGTCGACGACGCCACCTCCGACGCGCAGGCACGGGCGCAGGCGGAAACGCTGCGTGCACGCATCGCCGGCGGCGCCGATTTTGCCGACGTGGCGCGCGAGCACTCCGGGGATCCGAGTTCGAAAGCGCGCGGCGGCGACCTGGGCTGGTTCACCCGGGAACAGTTCGGCAACGACTTCGGTGACCAGGTCGCGCGCTTGCAGGACGGCGAGGTGTCCGCGCCGTTCCGCACCCAGGCCGGCTGGCATATCGTCGAGCGCATCGGCAGCCGCCAGGCTGCCGCAGGCAACGCAGACCTCAGCTCCCAGGTTCGCGAGACCATCGGCCGGCGCAAGCTGGAAGACCAGTGGAACCGTTTCCTGAGCGAACTGCGTGGCGAGGCGTTTGTCGATGTCCGCAACGGTGAGGCCGAAGCGGCCCCCGCCGCACCCGCCGACGGCGGCTGAGATGTCCCCGCCGCGGCTGGCGCTGGTGCCGGGAGAACCGGCCGGCGTCGGCCCGGAGCTGTGCGTCAGGCTCGCGCAGCAGCCCCGTGACTATTCGTTGAGCGTGTTTGCCGACCAGCGCACGCTGGAGGCGGCCGCGGCCGCGATTGGTCTGCCACTGAGGCTGCTGCCGGGAGACGCGCTTGCCTGCGGGCAAGGCGAGTTGGCCCTGGTCCAGATTCCCAATGCCTCCGCGGCGGTTTTTGGCACGCCCGATCCGCGCAACGCATCGGCGGTAATCGGCGCGTTGCGGATGGCCGCGGACGGCTGCCTGGGTGGCGCTTTCGACGGTCTGGTGACCGGACCGGTGCACAAGGCCGCGATCAACGACGGCGGCATCGCATACACCGGAACCACCGAGCTGCTCGCCCGGCACGCCGGTTGCGAGGTGGTGATGATGCTGGCGAATCCCACGCTGCGGGTGGCACTGGTCACCACGCACCTGCCGCTGCGCGAAGTCGCCGACGCGATCTCCGCCGAAAGGCTCGAGCGCAGCGTACGCATCCTGCATGCGGCGCTGCGCGCGGATTTCGGCGTGGCCGATCCGCACATCGCGGTGCTCGGCCTGAATCCACATGCCGGCGAGGCCGGACATCTGGGGCGCGAGGAACTGGACGTGGTCGAACCGGTACTGGCAGCGTTGCGCGCGCAAGGGCTGCGCCTGAGCGGCCCGCTTCCGGCCGACACCGCGTTCCTGCCGGCACGGTTGCGGGACTTCGATGCGGTGCTGGCGATGTACCACGACCAGGGCTTGCCGGTACTGAAGTTCAGCGGCTTCGAGCAGGCGGTCAACGTCACCCTGGGACTGCCGTACCCGCGGGTCGCCGTCGACCACGGCACCGCGCTGGAACTTGCCGGCACCGGCGCGGCCGATCCATCGAGCCTGTACGCGGCCGCAGCCATGTGCGCGCGGATCGCACGCGAGCACCGGACCAGGCAACGATGACTTCGCGCAAGCCGGACCGACGCGAACCAGATCGTGGCCACGGCTTTTCCGCGGACGCGAAGAAAAGCCTGGGCCAGCACTTCCTGCACGACCGCGAGATCATCGGCAAGATCGTCCAGGCGGTCGACCCGCAACCGGGTGACCGGCTGGTGGAGATCGGCCCGGGCCAGGGCGCGATCACGTTTCCGCTTCTCGACCGCCACGGCGCGCTGACGGTGATCGAGTTCGACCGCGACCTGATCTTCCCGCTGACCGAAGCCGCGCGCGCGCACGGCGTGCTGACGGTGATCCACCGCGACATCCTGCAGGTCGACCTCACCGCGCTGGCCGGTGACGAAGGCCCGTTGCGGCTGGTCGGCAACCTGCCCTACAACCTGTCGTCGCCGATCCTGTTCCACGCCCTGGCGCATGCGCCGGTGGTGCGCGACATGCACTTCATGCTGCAGAAGGAAGTCGTCGACCGCATGGCCGCCGGCCCCGGCAGCAAGGTCTACGGCCGGCTAAGCGTGATGCTGCAGGCCTACTGCAGCGTGGAGCCATTGTTCGACGTGCCGCCGCAGGCGTTCCGGCCGCCGCCCAGGGTCGAGTCCGCCGTCGTGCGGCTGGTGCCGCATGCGCCCGGAACGGTCGGGATCGACGATAGCGAACGTTTCGCCAGCGTGGTGCGCGACGCCTTCGGCCAGCGCCGCAAGACCCTGCGCAACGCGCTGTCGAAAATCTGCGATGCCACCGCGCTCGAGGCGGCGGGTGTGCGGCCCGATGCGCGTGCCGAGCAGTTGCCGGTTGCCGACTTCATCCGCCTG
>DATHRJ010000022.1:0-5000 GCA_035465455.1 Lysobacter sp. | reverse complement strand
TCGCACGCTGCACCGGGCGGGAATCCCGCGGGCGGCGCTGCAGCTGGTGCCCGGCCGCGGCTCGGTGGTAGGCGCGAAGATCACCAGTGATCCGCGCATCGACGGCGTTGCGCTGACCGGCTCCACCGAGACGGCACGGCGCATCAACCGCAGCCTGGCGGCACGCGACGCGCCGCTGGCCGCGTTCATAGCCGAGACCGGCGGCCAGAACGCCATGATCGTCGACAGCTCCGCGCTGCCCGAACAGGTCGTCAGGGACGTGATCCGGAGCGCGTTCCACAGTGCCGGCCAGCGCTGCTCGGCGCTGCGCGTGCTGTTCCTGCAGGAGGACGTGGCGGAGCGCACGTTGCGACTCCTTAAGGGCTTCATGGAAGAGCTCGAGATCGGCGACCCGGCGTTGCTCTCCACCGACGTCGGGCCCGTGATCGACCGCGACGCGCTCGCCGGGCTGGAGGCGCACATCGCGCGCATGGAACAGGAAGGGCGCATCATCGCGCGCTGCGATCTGCCGGCCGCGGCCGCGCGCGGCACGTTCTGCCCACCGACGGTAGTCCGGATCGACGGTATCGGTCAGCTCGAGCGCGAAGTGTTCGGGCCGATCCTGCATGTCGTGCGCTATGCAGCCCGGGACCTGGAGCGCGTCATCGACGAGGTCAACGCCACCGGCTACGCCCTGACCTTCGGTGTGCACAGCCGCATCGACGCGCGCGCCCGCGAGGTGTTCGCCAAGGTCAATGCCGGCAACGTCTATGTCAACCGTAACATCGTGGGCGCAGTCGTCGGCGTGCAACCATTCGGCGGATCCGGGCTGTCAGGCACCGGTCCGAAAGCGGGCGGTCCCGGCTACCTGCATCGCTTCATGACGGAGCGGACGCTCACCATCAATACCTCCGCGGTCGGCGGCAACGCCAGCCTGTTGTCGTTGTCCGACGGTTGAGCCGCGGCACGCCATGACCATCAGTATCTTCGACCTCATCAAGATCGGCGTCGGGCCATCGAGCTCGCACACGATGGGGCCCATGCTGGCCGCGCGGCAGTTCCTGCTGGATGCGCGCGAGGCCGGCGTGTTCGACCGCATCGCGCGCGTGGGCGCGCAGCTCTATGGTTCCCTCGCATTGACCGGCAAGGGCCACTGCACCGACCGTGCGATCCTGCTCGGCTTCGAGGGCGAAGTGCCGCAGACCTTCGAGCCGCAGGCGGTTGCGGCACGGCTGGAGCGCATCCGCGGCACCGGCCGCCTGCGGCTGCTGGATGAGCGCGAGATCGATTTCGACGAACCGATGGAGTTGCTGTTCCACAAGAACCAGATCCTGCCCAGGCATGCCAACGGCATGCGCTTCACCGCCTTCTGTGCCGATGGCGAGGAGCTGCACCGGGCGACGTTCTATTCCATCGGCGGGGGATTCATCGTGCGCGGTGATGATGCCGAAGGCGCCGGCGCCTCCGCGGTGGCCGTGCCGTTCCCGTTCGACACCGCCAGCGAATTGCTCGAGCTGTGCCGGCAAAACGGGATGCGGATCTACGAGCTCGTGCTCGCCAACGAGAGCGCATGGCGGCCGGCCGATGAAACGCGTGCCACGCTGCTGGACTTGTGGCGGGTCATGCAGGAATGCGTCCGCGAGGGATTTTCAGCGGACGGCATCCTGCCGGGCGTGCTCAAGGTGCCGCGCCGTGCACCGCGCCTGTATCGTGAGCTGTGCGGCGACGGCGCGGCGGGCGACTTCATGGACTGGGTCAATGCCTATGCGCTGGCCGTCAACGAAGTCAACGCGGCAGGCGGAAGGATTGTCACGGCACCGACCAACGGTGCGGCGGGGATCATTCCCGCGGTGCTGCATTACTATCGCCGCTTCGTCAGTGGCGCCGACGAGGAAGGCGTCATCCGCTTCCTGCTGACGGCCGGCGCGATTGCCGTCCTGTACAAGAAGAACGCCTCGATCTCGGGCGCCGAAATGGGCTGCCAGGGCGAGGTGGGAGTCGCCTGCTCGATGGCCGCCGGGGGGCTCGTGGCGGCGATCGGCGGCAGCAATTCCCAGGTTGAGAATGCCGCCGAGATCGGCATGGAACACAACCTCGGACTGACCTGCGATCCGATCGCGGGGCTCGTGCAGATTCCCTGCATCGAGCGCAATGCGATGGGCGCGGTCAAGGCGATCAACGCCGCGCGCATGGCTTTCCGCGGGGACGGCAGCCACAAGGTCAGCCTCGACCAGGTGATCGCCACGATGCGGCAGACGGGTCTCGACATGTCTACGAGCTACAAGGAAACGTCGCAGGGCGGACTTGCGGTCAATGTTCCCGAGTGCTGATCGAGGTCACCGGCAGGAATCCCGCCTTCGGCTACTATCAGGGAAGCCGCACGACCCACCGGGCCACGATGAAGGAGACACCCGATGAATGCCCGAATCCTGATTCTGCCGCTACTTGCATTCGCGCTGGCGGGCCTCGGCGGCTGTGGTCGCGGCACGGAGGCCGGCGCCGTCAGCTTCCGGCAGGACGTCCAGCCGATCCTCGACAACTACTGCGCCGAATGTCACACAGGCGAGGGCGCGGGCCTGGAGGCCAGCGGTTTCAGCGTGGCATCGCACGAGTCGGTCATGAAGGGCACGAAGTTCGGATCCATGATCGAGCCGGGCGACCCCCTGTCGAGTTCCCTTTATCGCCTTGTCTCCGGCCGGGAGATACACCCGAGCATCCGGATGCCCCACGGCCGGACCGGCCTGACCGAGACGGAGATCGCGGTGATCGAGGCCTGGATCAGCCAGGGCGCCAAGGATAACTAGGGCCCGTCGACACTTGGCCGATCGCCGCGACGATCGGCCAGGCGGGAACAGGCCCTGGTATTTGACCGCCGCTACCCGGTAGCGTAGTTTGCTGCAATGCACAACACTGACTCCCGGGTTGCCGCGGCCGAAGAAGAACGCGATCGCAGGCGCCGCCAGTCCGCGCGCGAGGAGGTCGCCAACAGCGTCAGCCATGGCGCCGGCTTCGTAGCGGCACTGGTCGGTACGCCGTTCCTGCTGGCTGAAGTGGCGCGCGTGGGTGGTCCGGCCGACCTGGTGGGCGCCGCCGTGTTCATGGTGACCGTCATGGCGGCGTATCTCGCCTCGACCCTGTACCACGCGGTCCCGTGGCCGCGCGCCAAGGGCGTGCTGCGCGCAGTGGATCACGGCTCGATCTTTCTGCTGATTGCCGGGACCTACACGCCGTTTACGCTGGGCGTGCTTCGTGGCGGCTGGGGCTGGACACTGTTCGGCCTGGTGTGGACGCTCGCGCTCGCCGGCGTCGTCATGAAGGCCCTGGGCGGTGTGCGCCTGCACAAGCTGTCCCTGGCCGTCTACCTCGGCATGGGCTGGCTGGTCGTCATCGCGATCGTGCCGCTGGTGGAGCGAATGCCCGCCGCGGGGCTCGCCTGGCTGATTGCCGGCGGGCTGGCCTACACGGGTGGCGTGCTGTTCTATGCGCTGGACCGGTACCCCTACTGCCATTTCATCTGGCACCTGTTCGTCATTGCGGGCACCGGCTGCCACTTTGCGGCCGTCATGGGGTACGCGCGCTAGGGCCTGCGGCGATTACTTACAGGTATCTCTGCGGATGCCTGCCGCGTGATCCGGGGCCTATGCTCGTTTCGACCGACACCCGTGGAGTGGGCGGGACAGCATGTCGCAACCGAGATCAGCCATGGAGGGCTACACCTCCTCACGTGGCTACAAGAGCCACTTCCGCGTCGTCGGCACGAGTTGCGCACGCCAGCCGCTGCTTTGCGTTCACGGCGGCCCGGGTATGGGCCACGACTACCTGCTCCCCCTGGAAGAAATGGCCACCACCGGCCGCCGGGTCGTGTTCTATGACCAGCTCGGCTGCGGCGGCTCGGACCGCCTGCGCAGCTCGGACGAGTGGTCGCTCGAGCTGTTCCTCGATGAACTGGTGGCGGTGCGTGATGCCGCGGGCCTCGATCGCTGCCATGTGCTCGGCCACGGCTGGGGCGGCATGCTGGCACTCGAGTACGCGCTCCGGCATCCGGCGGGCCTCGAGAGCCTGGTCCTGTCTAGCGCCGTTGCCAGCGTCCCGCACTGGCGCGCAGAGACGGAACGGCTGGTGGCCGCGCTACCGGCCGAGGTCGGGGCGAGCCTGCGCGCGCATGCGCGGGGAGGCTCGCCGGCCGATAGCAGCTATCGCCGCGCGGCGGACGTGTTTTTCCGGCGGCATCTCTGCCGCATGAATCCGTGGCCGGATTGCCTCAAGCGCAGCGTGGCGCGGGCGCGGGCCCATCCTGAGGCGCGCCGCGCATTGCTGGGTCGCGGCGAGCTGGAGCCTGCCGGGCTGCTGGCCGACTGGGAGATCCTCGCGCAGCTCGGCCGGATCGAGTTGCCGACGCTCGTCGTGTCGGGGCGCTACGACCTCACGCCGCCACCGGTTGCGGCCGACCTGTACCAGGGCATCCCCAACTCCGAGTGGGTGGTCTTCGAGCACAGCGCCAACGTGCCGCATCTCGAGGAACCGGAGCGTTACCTGGAAGTGCTGGACGGGTTTCTCAGCAAGGTCGAGGACGGCATGCGCAAGCGCGCCTGAAGGCGCACTCAGTCCGGTTGCTTCTTCGGATAGTCGTACCAGGCGCAGCGTGCCCTGGCCGGCTCGATGCTTTTCCATTCCTGCCCGTCGAACTCCGCGCACAGCATGCCTGCGGTCGGCATGTTGTCAATGTGGACGTCGCCGAGCATGTTGGCCAGCTCGGTGAGGCCGGGGTTGTGGCCGATCACCATCAGGGTATGCGCGGAAGCCGGCGCCCGGCGAATGACTGCCATGATCGTGTCCGGGCTCGCCAGGTAGAGATCCGGCGATTCCACGATGCCTTCCTCGCGGTAGCCGATCTCACGGGCGACCGCACGAGCCGTGCTAAGGGCCCGAACCGCGGTGCTGGACACGATCAGTTCCGGACCGTGCCCGCGCCGGGCGAGGCGCCGGCCCATCTCCGGAACACTGCGCAGACCGCGCGGTGC
>DATHRJ010000021.1:0-10293 GCA_035465455.1 Lysobacter sp. | reverse complement strand
GAGCTCGTCGGCCTTCGGGCTGCCGTCGGCCATCGGCGCGGCCAGGCGCGGCTCGATGTACTGGATGCATTCGAACCCGAACCAGCCGACCAGGCCGCCGCTGAAGCCCGGCAGCCCGGGAATCTTCGGCACCGAGTGCTCGCTGCGCAGTCGCTCGACCTCGGCGAACGGGTCGGCGACCTCGCGTGCCTCGACCAGCTCGCCGCATTCGGTGACGTACAACGTGTGCCCGGCGAACGCGTACACGCGCCTGGCCGGCAGGCCGATGATCGAGTAGCGGCCGAAGCGCTCGCCGCCCTCGACCGATTCAAACAGGTAGGTATGCGGGCCGTCGGCGAGCTTGAGGTACACCGAGAGCGGAGTGTCGAGGTCGGACAACACCTCGCGCACCACCGGGATCCGGGTGTGGCCGTCAGCGGCCTGCTGCTGGAACAGCTCGTGCGCAGCGGCGCTGGATGAGGGCTGGGACATGGTCACGCGGCATTTCCTTGGGGTGCGACGGGGCGGGGGCGACGGCAGCCAACGGCCACCATCGCCAACCGCTGTCGGCGTCAAGGAAATGCGCGGTCGCCCGGGAATTCATCGGCGCTACTTTAGCCGCTTCGGCCGGTGGGCGCGATGCGATGCTTGTGCGTCTGCCCGAAGCTTCATGCCGGCACCAGATCCGGCGACGGCTCGGGCGTATCCTCGCGCCCGGATACCGGCAGCGGGTTGCCCGGGGTGCCCAGCAGCGGGCATCCCGGCGGCAGGTGCATGCGCACGCGACTGGGCACACAGGATATGAGGAAGCGCTGCGCGGCCCGGGGCTCGCCATCCAGGTTCAGCGTCAGCGGGACCTGCGTCTGGATTTCGACCCACGGCAGTTGCTCGCGCACCGCCACCCGGTCCAGCGCGCTGCGCTTGCCGTGGCCGATCAGGGTGCCGATGGTGTGGGCGACCTCGCCGGTGAGCTGCGGCACGATCGTAAGGTCGAGCAGGCCGTCGTCGATCAGCGCGTCCGGGCACAGCACCTGGCCGGCGCCGGCCTGGCGGCCGTTGCCGATGCCCAGCGCGATGAACTCGCCCTGCCACTCGAACCCGGGCCCGAGAACGCGGGCGTGGACCGGCTCGATGCGACCGAGCTTGGCGATCCCGGTGATCAGGTAGGCCAGTCCGCCGAGCATTTTCTTGAGGCCCTCGTCGGTCTCGACCGTAACCTTGGTGCCGAAGCCACCACTGGCGAGGTTGGCGCACCAGTGGGTTTTGCCGTCGCAATCGATGTGCAGCAGGTCGATCGGCTGCGCAGCGGTGCGGCTCACCAGCGCCAGCGCCTCGCCCGGCTCCTCGGGGATGCCCGCGGCAACGGCGAAATCGTTGGCCGTACCCATCGGCACCAGCGCCAGGCTGGGCAGGCGGATCGCATCGTCGGCGCATTGCGCCAGCGCCGCCGCCACGCCGCTTAGGGTGCCGTCGCCACCGGCGGCGACCACGGTATCGACGCGGTCGGCAAGCGCCTCGGCCATCACCCGTTCGGTGTCCCCCGACTCCCAGGTGACGCGCACGCTGAGGTCGACCCCTTGGGTGCGCATGTGCTGGATCGCTTCGCGCAGGATCGGATCGCCGGCGGCCTTGCCATTCAGGATCAGGCGCCAGTGCGGCATGTTGTTCGGGTGGGTGGGCATGGGCGCAGGCTACAACGCGCGGCGGGATGGCCGGTGAAAGCGATGGCGCGTCGACAACGGACCTGGCAGGCAGCCCGTGCTTCCAAGGTCGGCCGCTGTCATGGCGTCACCCCACCGGCGATGAACGATAGCGCCGAGGCTCAGCCGCGCACGCCGGCCACCGCGTCCTTCATCCGCCCGATCACGTCGGCGTAGTCGGGCGCGTTGAAGATCGCCGATCCGGCAACGAAGGTGTCGGCACCGGCCGCGGCGATCTCGGCGATGTTGTCGGCCTTGACCCCGCCGTCGATCTCCAGCCGGATCGCGCGGCCGCTGCGGTCGATCCGGTCGCGGACCTGGCGCAGCTTCTCCAGCGTCGCCGGGATGAACTGCTGGCCGCCGAAGCCCGGGTTGACCGACATCAGCAGCACCATGTCGAGGTCGTCCAGCACCCAGTCGAGCACCTCCAGCGGCGTCGCCGGGTTCAGCACCAGCCCGGCCTGGCAGCCGTGCGATTTGATCACCTGGATCGTGCGGTGCACGTGCGCGCTGGCTTCGGGGTGGAAGCTGATGAGGCTGGCGCCGGCCTGGGCGAAGTCCGGGATGATCCGGTCGACCGGCTGCACCATCAGGTGCACGTCGATCGGGGCGGTCACGCCGTGCTTGCGCAGCGCCTCGCACACCATCGGCCCGATCGTGAGGTTGGGCACGTAATGGTTGTCCATCACGTCGAAGTGGACCCAGTCGGCGCCGGCGGCGAGCACGGCGTCGACCTCCTCGCCGAGCCTGGCGAAGTTCGCCGAGAGGATGGACGGGGCGATGACGGTGGATTGCATGGGCAGTCTCTCGGGGACGCGCGGCTTACTTGCGCTTGCGCTGGGTCTGGATACGGTCGTAGGCGGTGTTGATCTCGCGCGCCTTGGTTTCGGCCTGGCGGCGCAGGTCGGCCGCCGCGCCGGACAGCTTGTCGGGGTGGTACTGGGAGATGAGCCGGCGGTAGGCCTGGTCGACCTCCGCGTCGCTGGCCTCGTCGGTGATGCCGAGCGTGGCGTACGGATCGCCACGGCGCAGCTTGAACCAGTCGATGTCGAACGCATGGCCGATCAGCAGGCCGATCAGCGCCCCCAGCAGCGGATTGAAACGCAGCAGTGCCGCACCGGCGAAGACTCCGAGCAGTTTGCCGTACCAACGATTCATCGCGACGCCTCGGGTGGTGGCTCGACCGGGATGCGATGCCTGGAGGCGGCATCCCAATGGGTGACCAGTTTACCTGCATGCGCCGCCGCGCCCGGGTACACTGCCCGGCCCTGTCGCGCCAGCGCGCGCGGCGCAGCGACGGGGCCGTTGCCGCCAAGGGAAATTCGCGTTGTCCAGCACGCCACAGCGACCATCACTTCTCCAGTCGGACCTGCCGGGCCTGCCGCTGCGTCATCGCGGCAAGGTGCGCGACGTGTTCGACCTGCCCGCCGACCGGCTGCCGCCGGGCACCGGCGCGGGCTCCGATTACCTGCTGATCGTCGCCACCGACCGCCTCAGCGCGTTCGACGTGGTGCTGCCCGACCCGATCCCGGGCAAGGGCGAGATGCTGTGCCAGATCAGCAACTTCTGGTTCGGCAAGACCGGTCATATCGTTGCCAACCACCTCACCGGCATCGACGTGGCCGCGGTGCTGCCGGCCGGGGTCGACCCGGCGCTGTACGTGCGCCGCTCGGTGGTGGCCCGGCGGCTCAGGCCGGTGCCGATCGAATGCATCGCGCGCGGCTACGTGATCGGCAGCGGCTGGAAGGACTACCAGCGCACCGGGCGCATCAGCGGGATCGCGCTGCCCGACGGCCTGCGCCAGGCCGAGCAGCTCGACGAGCCGATCTTCACCCCGTCGACCAAGGCCGCGGCCGGCGAGCACGACGAGAACATCGACTTCGACACCGCTGTGCGGCTGTGCGGCGCGGAACTGGCCGAATCGGTGCGCGATGCCACGCTGCGCCTGTACCGCTACGCCGCCGAATACGCGGCGCAACGCGGGATCCTGCTGGCGGACACCAAGTTCGAGTTCGGCACCGACACCGACGGCCGCCTGTACGTGATGGACGAGATGCTGACGCCGGACTCGTCGCGTTACTGGCCGGCAGACGAGTACCGGGTCGGTACCAGCCCGCCGAGCTACGACAAGCAGTTCGTGCGCGATTACCTGGAAACGCTCGACTGGGACAAGACGCCGCCGGGACCGAGGCTACCGCCCGAGGTGATCGAGCGCACCCGCGCCAAGTACGCCGAGGCGCTGCAGCGACTGGCCGGGATCAGCATCGACTAGTCCACGTTGGCGCCAAAGCCGATACTGGCAACACCGCTGCCGAGGACGCCGCCATGGACACCGCCGACACGTTCGCCCGCGATCGCCCGATCGACCGCTGGTTCGCCAGCTACTCGGGCGATCACCGCAACCGCACCAACCAGCGCATCCACGTGGTCGCGGTGCCGGCGATTCTGTGGAGCGTGATCGCGCTGCTGTGGTGCATCCCCACGCCGGGCACCCTGTTCCAGCCGGGCATCTTCGCCGCGATCGCGATGTTTTGCGCGTGGCTGTTCTACTACCGCGCCTCGCGCCGGCTTGGCGCCGGGATGGCGGCAAGCTTCGTGCTGCTGGGCGCGCTGACGCATGTCCTGTACCAGCGCCTCGGTGCGGGCGACCTGCTGTGGCTGGCACTGGCGGTGTTCGTGCTGGCGTGGATCGCGCAGTTCATCGGCCACAAGATCGAAGGCAAGAAGCCGAGCTTCCTCACCGACCTGACCTATCTGCTGATCGGTCCGGCGTGGGTGCTGGCGAAGTTGTATCGCCGCCTGGGCTGGTCGTATTGAGCCGGTGCGCGCCAGCGATTGCCGATGCGGCCGGTGACGGTAAGGCAACGCGGATTACCGATGGTGCGAGGTCCCGGGTGCGCATCGCCTACCCGGGCTACGGGTGGGCGCAGGGACGCCCGCACTCCCAGAGCGGATCGCCATGTCACCACGCGACCTGATCCTCGTCCTGCTGATCGCGGTCGCGTGGGCCGGCAACTTCCTGTTCTCGGCCAATGCGCTGCGCGAGATCCCGCCGTTCCTGTTCACCGCGTTGCGCTTCGCGCTGCTGGCGTTGCCGCTGCTGTACTGGCTCAAGCGGCCGGCCACTGGACAGTGGCCGCGGCTGATCGCGGTGTGCCTGTGCATCGGCGTGGTCCATTTCGGGCTGAGCTTCGCCGCGCTGAAGATGGCCGGCAACCTGTCGTCGCCGGCGATCGTGCTGCAGAGCTACGTGCCGATGACCGCGCTGCTGGCGTGGGCGGTGCTCGGCGAGCGCTTCGCGTGGCGCACCGGCATGGCGATCGCGCTGAGCTTCGCCGGGGTGCTGGTGCTGGGCTTCGATCCGCTGGTGCTGGAGCGGCCACTGGCGCTGCTGCTGATGCTGGTGTCGGCGCTGTTCCTGGCAATCGGCACGGTGCTGATGAAGCCGCTGCGGGGGCTGGACGCTTACAGCCAGCAGGGCTGGACCGCGTTGGTCAGCGTCGTTCCGCTGCTGGCGATCAGCGCGATGATCGAGCCCGGTGCGTTCGCCCAACTGCGCGAGGCGAGCTGGATCGGCTGGTTCGGGGTGGCGTACGCGGCGTTCGTGTCGTCGCTGCTCGGCCACGGGCTGTACTACGTGCTGGTGCAGCGCCACCCGATCGCGCTGGTCACGCCGTGGCTGCTGCTGACCCCGGTGTTCGCGGTCGGCCTGGGCATTGCGTTCTGGGGCGACCGGCCTGGCCCACGGCTGCTGCTGGGAGGGGTGATGGTGCTTGGCGGCGTGCTGATCGTGGCGCTACGCGCGCTGGCCAAGGCGCGCACGGTGCCGCGCGCCGAGCCGATCTAACCGCCGCTCGGCCCCGGCGCACCCGGCGCGGCGAACATCGCCGCGGTCGGCGCGAACGCGCGGGCGCTGTAGCCGAAGTCGCGTTGCGCGGGCGCCGCATCGAACACCAGGTCCTCGCGCATGCGCGCGACCGCTGCATCGCCCAGGCTGTCGGCGCGGCCGCCGGCGCGTGCGGCCAGCAATGCCAACTGGAACAGTGGCCCAGGCAGTTCGACCAGCCGCGGTGACGGCTGCAATGCCGCCAGCACGCGCATGACCATCTCGCGGTAGGCCAGGGTCTCCCCGCCCGGCAGGTCGTAGCCACGGCCGAATGCCGGTGCGGCATCGATTGCCCGCCATGCCGCATCGGCCAGATCGTCGACATGCACCGGCTGGCGCAGTCCGCTGGCGCCGCGTGGCAGCGGAAACCAGCGGTAGCTGCGCGCCAGCGACGCGATCCGGGTCAAGGTGGCATCGCGGCCGGCGCCGTACACGAGCGTCGGCCGCAACACCGTCGCGGCCGCGCCGCGCGCGATCGCGGCCGCGAACACCGCGTCCTCACCGCCACGCAGGCGTGCGACCAGGTCGCGCTCGTGCCTGTCGCGCGAGTCGCGCTTGGTCGCCACGCTGGTCGAGCCGAACGCGATCACCCGCGCTGCCTGGATGCCGCTGCCGGCGTACCAGCGCGCGAACGCGTCCAGCGGGCCGCAACTGAAGATCGCGTCGACGCATGCCGGCAGCGCCGGAATGTTGGATAGATCCCCGCGCAACCAGTGCAGTCGTGGCGCGTCGGCCTGCGTCGTGCGCGACAGTGCGGTCAGCTGCCAATCCCCGGACAGCAACCGCTGCAACAGCGCAGCGCCGATCTGGCCGCTGCCGCCGAAGATCAGCGCCGTGCGCACGGTCGCCGCCTCGCGGCGCGGGCCGGCGGCGAATCGATGCGCCGGGTATTGCAGGGAAGTATGCGGGTCACGGGAGCGGGCCTGGCGCGAGCGTGCCGGCAGCATACCCAACGACCACAGGCATGTGCCGCCAAGGGTCCGGACCGGCCATCGGTTAGAATCGTCGGCCGCGGACCTGCGACTTTCCGCGCACCTCCCCCGCCGCCCGCGCGCGCCGCGCACCGCCCCTGGAGCGAGATGCTGGAACTGCTGCTAGCCCTGCCGTTCGTGCTCGCCGTCGTGGTGCTGCTGGCGCGTGGCGTGTCGCGCAGCACCTCGGCCTGGCTGGCCGGGCTGGCGCCGCTGCTGGGACTGGTGCTGCTCGGGGTGATGACCGCGCCGGTGTTCGGCGGCGAGGTGCCGCAGGTCAGTCACGCATGGATCCCGCAGATCGGGCTGGCGTTCTCGCTGCGGCTGGACGGGCTGGCGTGGATGTTCGCGCTGATGGTGCTCGGCATCGGCGGGCTGGTGGTGATGTACGCGCACTACTACCTCGGTCCGCGCGAGGACGTGCCGAAATTCTTCGCCTACCTGCTGCTGTTCATGGGCGCGATGCTCGGCATGGTGGTGGCCGGCAACCTGCTGCTGCTGGCGGTGTTCTGGGAGCTGACCTCGATCAGCTCGTTCCTGCTGATCGGCTACTGGTCGCACCAGCGCGAGGCGCGCGAGGGCGCGCGCATGGCGCTGGTGATCACCGGCGCCGGCGGCCTGGCCCTGCTCGGCGGCGTGCTGCTGATCGGGCGGATCGTCGGCAGCTACGAGCTCGATGCGGTGCTCGCCGCCGGCGACGCGATCCGCGCGCATGCAAGCTACCCGGCCGTACTCGGGCTGGTGCTGCTGGCGATCTTCACCAAGAGCGCGCAGTTCCCGTTCCACTTCTGGCTGCCGCACGCGATGGCCGCGCCGACCCCGGTCTCGGCCTACCTGCATTCGGCGACGATGGTGAAGGCCGGCGTGTTCCTGCTCGCGCGCCTGCACCCGACCCTGGCCGGCACCGACCTGTTCTTCTACGTGGTCAGCAGCGTCGGCGCGGCGACCTTGCTGATCGGGGCGTGGAACGCGATCTTCCAGCACGACCTCAAGGGCCTGCTGGCGTATTCGACGATCTCGCACCTGGGCCTGATCACGCTGCTGTTCGGCCTGTCGACGCCGCTGGCGGTGGTTGCCGGACTGTTCCACATCATCAACCACGCCACGTTCAAGGCCTCGCTGTTCATGGCCGCGGGCATCATCGACCACGAGACCGGCACCCGCGACATGCGCCGGCTCGGCAACCTGCGCACCTACCTACCGTTCACCAGCGCGCTGGCGATCATCGCCACCCTGGCAATGGCCGGCATCCCGCTGCTCAACGGCTTCCTGTCCAAGGAGATGTTCTTCGCGCTCGCGCTGGACATCGAGGGCCACGCGTGGATGCAGCGGGCGATCACGGTGGTGGCGGTGCTGGCCGGCGCGTTCGGCGTCGCCTACAGCCTGCGCTTCGTCCACGACACGTTCTTCGGCGAGGGCCCGCGCGCGGTCGAGCGCGAGATCCACGAGCCGACGCGCTTCATGAAGATCCCGGTCGAGGTGCTGGTGGTGGCATGCCTGGCGGTGGGGATCCTGCCCGCCTACACGGTCGCGCCGGTACTCGCGGCCGCCGCCCGCGGCGTGCTCGGGGAGGCGACGCCGGAGTACAGCCTGGCGCTGTGGCATGGCATCAACCGGCCGCTGCTGATGAGCCTGGGCGGCGTGGTCGGCGGCCTGCTGCTGTACCTGGGGCTGCGCCGGCTGTTCGACATCCACGCGATCGTGCGCCGCGCGCTCGGCCGGCAATTGTTCCGCATCAACACGGTGGTGGTGCTCGGCGCGGCCCGGCGCTTCACCTTCAAGGTCACCAATGGCAGCCTGCAGCGCTCGCTATGGTGGGTGCTGGTGACGCTGCTGGTGGTCGGGGTGGCGCCGGCGATGGTCGACATCCTGGCCTCGCTGCGCGCACCGAGCCAACCCCTGCCGATGATCGGCTGGGCGCTGTGGGCGATCCTGATCGCGGCCACCGCCGGCACCGTCGCACTGCATCGGCAGCGCCTGCTGGCGCTGATCGTGGTCGGCGCGGTCGGGCTCGGCGTCAGCCTGGTGTTCGTGTTCCTGTCGGCGCCGGACCTCGCGTTGACCCAGTTGCTGGTCGAGGTGGTCACGATCGCGCTGATGCTGCTGGCGCTGAACTACCTGCCCGCCGAATCGGTGCGCAGCAATCCGCCGATACAGCGCTGGCGCGACGGCGCGATCGCGATCGCCGCCGGCCTGGGCGTCGGCGGACTGGCGTACGCGATGATGACGCGTCCGGCCGACACCATCGCCAGCGAGTTGCTCGCCCGCTCGTTGCCCGAAGGCTACGGCAGCAACGTGGTCAACGTGATCCTGGTCGATTTCCGCGGCTTCGACACCCTCGGCGAGATCACCGTGTTCGGCATTGCCGGGCTGGTGGTGCATGCGCTCCTGCGGCGTGCGCGTATCCGCCCGCACGAGGTCGTGCCGGGCGAGCCCGACCGCCTGCCGATGCCGGTGAACCTCAGCAACCTTCTGTTCCCGCTGGCGCTCGCGGTCTCGGCCTACCTGTTCCTGCGCGGCCACAACCAGCCCGGCGGCGGCTTCATCGCCGGCCTGGTGCTGGCGATCCCGTTGTTGCTGCAGTACGTGCTGCTGGGCTCGCAGTACGTGGAGTCGCGCCTGGGCTTCAACTACATCGCCTGCATCGGCGTCGGGCTGCTGGTGGCGCTGCTGACCGGCGTCGCACCGATGCTGATGGGCCTGCCGTTCCTCAGCAGCGGCCATGCCGAGCCACGGCTGCCACTGATCGGCGAGATTCCGCTGGCCAGCGCGCTGGGTTTCGACATCGGCGTGTACCTGGTGGTGTTCGGCGGGGCGATGCTGATCCTGTCGATGATGGGCACGGTGAAGCCGCCATTGCCGAAGGCCGACGCGCCGCGCAAGGATCCCGCCTGATGGAATTCGCCCTCGCCAGTGCAATCGGCATGCTCACCGCCGCCGGTGTCTACCTGCTGCTGCGTTCGCGCAGCTTCGACGTGATCCTCGGGCTCACCCTGCTGTCCTACGCCACCAACCTGCTGATCTTTTCCGCCGGGCGGCTGGTGGTCGGCAAGCCGCCGGTGCTGCAACCCGGTCTGGCGGCGACGCTCGCCAACCATACCGACCCGCTGCCGCAGGCGCTGGTGCTGACCGCGATCGTGATCGCGTTCGCGATGACCGCGGTGACCATCGTCATCGCGATGCGCAGCCATGCCGACAACCGCAGCGACCACGTCGACGCCGGCGCCGAAGACAGCATCGGCGAGGGCCGCCGTTGATCGCGCACCTGCCGGTTCTCGCGGTGCTGGCGCCGCTGTTCACCGCGGCGGCATTGCTGCTGATCGAGCGGCGCGGCATCGCGGCGCAGCGCGTGCTCGGCTGGAGCGGCATGGCGGTGCTGCTGGCGGTGGCCGTCGGCCTGGTCGTGCAGGCCGACCGTGGCGAGATCACCATGTACCTGCTCGGCGACTGGCCGGCGCGGCTGGGCATCGCCCTGGTGGCCGACCGCCTCAGCGCGATGCTGGTGCTCACCACCACGCTGCTGGCGATCGCCAGCCTGCTGTACGCGAGCACCGGCTGGGACAAGCGCGCGCTGCACTTCCACGCCTTGTTCCAGTTGCAGCTGGCCGGCCTCAATGGCGCGTTCCTGACTGGCGACCTGTTCAACCTGTTCGTGTTCTTCGAGGTGCTGCTGATCGCCTCCTACGGCCTGCTGCTCAGCGGCGGCCGCGGCGCCCGGCTGCGCGCCGGCCTGCAGTACGTGGCCTTCAACATCACC
>DATHRJ010000020.1:0-2506 GCA_035465455.1 Lysobacter sp. | reverse complement strand
AGACCAACACCTTCAATTCGACCACCGTGTCGCTGGCCGACTATGGCCTGCAGCACCTGGCGCGCGAACTCAACGAAACCGGCGCGCACCTGGCGCGTACGGCGTGCGATGCCGCGGAAGCCTCCACGCCGGGGCAGCCGCGATTCGTGATCGGGGTGCTCGGCCCCACCAGTCGCACCGCGTCCCTGAGTCCCGACGTGAACCGCCCCGGCTTCCGCGCCACCAGCTTCGATGAGTTGCGCGCGGCATACCGCGAAGCCGCCGAGGGACTGATCGACGGCGGCAGCGACGTGCTCATGGTCGAGACGGTGTTCGACACGCTCAACGCCAAGGCCGCGCTGTTCGCGATCGAGGAGGCGTTCGAGGCGCGTGGCGGGCGGCTGCCGGTGATGATTTCCGGGACGATCACCGATGCATCCGGGCGCACGCTGTCGGGACAGACCGCCGAGGCGTTCTGGTACTCGGTGCGGCACGGCAAGCCGCTGGCCGTCGGGCTCAACTGCGCGCTCGGCGCCAAGGACCTGCGCCAGCACATCGACGTGCTGTCGCAGGTCGCCGATGCCTACGTCAGCACCCATCCCAACGCCGGCTTGCCGAACGCGTTCGGCGGCTACGACGAGACGCCCGAGGACATGGCCGCGGTGCTGGGCGAGTTCGCCGCCGCGGGGCTGCTGAACCTGGTGGGCGGCTGCTGCGGCACCACCCCAAAGCACATCGCCGCGATCGCCGCGGCGGTCCGCGGCCACGCGCCGCGCCAGGTGCCGGTGCTGGCGCCTGCGGAGGTGGCGGCATGAACACCCTGCCCCGCTACACCCGCCTGAGCGGCCTGGAACCGCTGCAGATCACCCCGCAGACCAACTTCGTCAACGTCGGCGAGCGCACCAACGTCACCGGCAGCGCGCAGTTCCGCAAGCTGATCAAGGACAACCGCTTCGACGAGGCGGTGGTGGTCGCGCGCCAGCAGGTCGAAAGCGGCGCACAGATCCTCGACGTCAACATGGACGAGGGCCTGCTCGACTCCGAAGCGGCGATGGTGACCTACCTCAACCTGATCGCCGCCGAGCCGGACATCGCCCGCATCCCGGTGATGGTCGACAGCTCCAAGTGGAGCGTGATCGAGGCGGGGCTGAAGTGCCTGCAGGGCAAGGGCATCGTCAACTCGATCTCGATGAAGGAAGGCGAGGACGAGTTCCTGCGCCAGGCGCGGCTGGTGCGGCGCTACGGCGCGGCGGTGGTGGTGATGGCGTTCGACGAACAGGGCCAGGCCGACACCGTCGAACGCAAGGTCGAGATCAGCTCGCGCGCCTACAAACTGCTGACCGAACAGATCGGCTTCCCGCCCGAGGACATCATCTTCGACCCGAACGTGTTCGCGATCGCCACCGGCATCGACGAGCACAACGACTATGGCGTGGCATTCATCGAGGCCGCGCGCGAACTGCGCCGCCGCTTCCCGCTGAGCCACATCTCCGGCGGCGTCTCCAACGTCAGCTTCTCGTTCCGCGGCAACGAACTGGTGCGCCAGGCGATCCACGTCGTGTTCCTGTACCACGCGATCCGCGCCGGCATGGACATGGGGATCGTCAATGCGGGCGCGCTGCCGCTGTATGACGACCTTGATGCCGACCTGCGCGAACGCGTCGAGGACGTGGTGCTGAACCGCCGCAGCGACGGTACCGAGCGCCTGCTGGAACTGGCCGAGCGCTACAAGGGCAAGAAGGGCGAGAAACGCGTCGAGGACCTCGCATGGCGCGACAAGCCGGTGCGCGCGCGGCTGAGTCATTCGCTGGTGCACGGGATCGACCAGTGGATCGTCGAGGACACCGAGGAGGCACGCGCGCAGAGCACGCGCCCGCTGGACGTGATCGAAGGCCCGCTGATGGACGGCATGAACGTGGTCGGCGACCTGTTTGGTGCCGGCAAGATGTTCCTGCCGCAGGTGGTGAAGTCCGCGCGGGTGATGAAGAAGGCGGTGGCGCACCTGCTGCCGTACATCGAGGCCGAAAAACTGCGTACCGGCGATGTTGGCAAGAACAACGGCAAGATCGTCATGGCCACGGTCAAGGGCGACGTGCACGACATCGGCAAGAACATCGTCGGCGTGGTGCTGGCGTGCAACAACTTCGAGGTGATCGACCTGGGCGTGATGGTGCCGGCGCAGGTGATCCTGGACCGCGCGCGCGCCGAGAACGCCGACATCATCGGCCTGTCCGGGCTGATCACCCCGTCACTGGAGGAGATGAGCCACGTCGCGCGCGAGATGCAGCGCCAGGGCTTCACGGTGCCGCTGATGATCGGTGGCGCGACCACCTCGCGCGCGCATACCGCGCTGAAGATCGATCCGCACTACAAATCGCCCACGGTGTGGGTCAAGGACGCTTCGCGCGCGGTCGGGGTCGCCCAGTCGCTGATCAGCATCGAGTTGCGCGACCCGTTCAATGCCGCCAACGCCGCCGACTACGCCGAGATCCGCACGCGCCACAGGAATCGCGGCGACGGCAAGCGC
>DATHRJ010000019.1:0-14317 GCA_035465455.1 Lysobacter sp. | reverse complement strand
AGAAGCCCACCATGCAGCAACAAAAAGGCCGCGAGAGATCGCGGCCTTTTTGTTTTGCGGGATGAGGCGATCGACTTCCCACGAAAACCCGCGTGCTCGGCTTTCCGCGGGCCCCGGCAGCCGGTGATCAATCGAATGCGGCGGCGTAACCGGTGTTGGCGATCTTCTGCTGCAGGATCTCGCAGACCTTGATGTTGCCGGCCACCAGCGGTCGCGGAGTGCTGCCGCGCACGTCCATCGGCCCGGTGCTGCGGCCGCGGAAGTCGCAGACCTTGCCGCCCGCCTCGCGCACCATCAGCACGCCGGCGGCGATGTCCCACGGCTTCACCCCCGCCTCGAAATACGCATCGGCGCGGCCCGCGGCGACATAGGCCAGGTCGAGCGCGGCCGAGCCGGTGCGGCGGATGTCCTCGGCCTCGGTCAGCAGGGTCTTGAGGCAGTCCAGGTGCTGCTCTGCGCGCCCGCGCTCGCGCGGCGGAAAGCCGGTGAACAGCATCGCGCCATCGAGGTCCTTGCGATCGGACACGCGCACGCGTTTCTCGTTGAGCACCGTGCCGCTGCCGCGGCTGGAGGTGAACAGTTCGTTGCGCAGCGGGTCGAAGATCACCCCGTGGACCGGCTCGCCGTTGTCGACCAGCGCGATCGAGACGCAGAAATGCGGGATGCCGCGCAGGTAGTTGCTGGTGCCGTCGAGCGGGTCGATCACCCAGGTGAATCGGTTGGCCCCGATCGGCCCGCTTTCCTCGCCCAGGATCGCGTAGTCCGGGGTGGAGCGGCGGAATTCCTTGATGATTTCCTTCTCGGCCAGCATGTCGACTTCGCTGGCGAAATCCATGCGGTCCTTCTCGACCACGTTGAGCGCGTCCAGCTTGTACATGTGGCGCAACAGCACGTTGCCGGCGGCGCGGGCGGCCTTGACCATGAGGGTGACGGCGGGTTTCTGCATGGGTAGCGGCCTTGGAGTCGGACGTCGGGGACGGGCTGTCGGGTTGTCGGGCGCCGGAAAGCGCGCCCAAAGAGCGGCCGGCGCATGCACGATCAGGTCGTGGCCGGGCCGCGGAGTTTACCATTCCCGCCATGACTACCGATCCCGCACCCGCCTCCGTCCCCACCCCCCCCTCCGAACGCCTGCGGAGCGTGCTGGGGTGCACCCAGCACCCCGGCAACATCGGCTCGGCGGCGCGGGCGATCAAGACCATGGGCCTGTCGCGGCTGGTGCTGGTCGGCCCGGAGCGGGCGTCCAGTGCCGAGGCCTCCGCGCTCGCGGCCGGCGCCGACGACGTGCTCGCGGCGGCGCAGCGCTTCGAGACCCTGGCCGAGGCGGTCGCCGATTGCCGGCTGGTGCTGGGCTGCACCGCGCGCAGCCGGCGGGTCGCGCTGGACGAGCTGTTGCCCCGGGAGGCGGCCGCACGTGCCGTGGCCGACGCGACGGTGGGCGCCGAAGTGGCGCTGGTGTTCGGTCGCGAGCGCACCGGGCTGACCAACGACGAATTGCAGCTGTGCCACGCCGCGGTGCACATCCCGGCCAATCCCGAATACAGCTCGCTCAACCTGGCCGCTGCTGTCCAGGTGCTTGCCTATGAGCTGCGGCTGGCACTGCTGGACCGCGCCGGCGGCGAGGGCATGCCCGTGGTCGCAGCCGATCCGGGACGGGGGGACCCGCCGGCCTCGCATGCCGAACTGGAAGGCTTCTTCTCACAGCTTGGCGAGACGCTGGACGCGATCGACTTCCACAAGGGCCGCGCGCCCGAATCGGCGATGCGCAAGTTGCGCCGGCTGTTCCTGCGTGCCGACCTCGACTCGCGTGAGGTGCGCCTGTTGCGCGGCATCCTCGCCGATGCCGAGCGCATGGCGATGCTGGCCGGGCAGCGAAGGTAGGCCAGCCCCGGCGTCCGGGGCGCTGCCGGAGTGCGGATCGACCGGCGGAGGTATCGGGGCCGCGGCTTATCGATTAGGCTGCCGCTCATCTTTGCTGGGGTTACCTCGTGGCTGGCACGTCCTTCTTCGCCAATCTGGGCAGGGTTGCCTGTGTCCTGCTCGCCTGCTGCGGTGGTGCCGGCGCGGCATCGGGTGCCACGGCGGGCAGCGACGCCCTGCCGCCTGCAGCCGGCGACCAGGTGCTGGTACTGGGCCGCATCAGCGACGACCCGAAAGCCCACTACGACCAGCTCAAGCCGCTGCTGGATTACGTGGTTCCGCGCCTGGCCGACGTCGGCATCCGCGAGGGCCGGGTGCTGATGGCGCGTGACCCGCAGCAGATGGCCAGCTATCTGCGCCGCGGCCGCGTCGACTGGGTCACCGAAACCGCGGGCACCGCAATGCTCCTGCGCACGCGTGCGCAGGCCGAGCCACTGGTGCTGACCGAGCGCGATGGCCGCAGCCATTACCGCAGCGTGTTTTTCGCGCGCCGCGACAGCGGCATCGCGTCGCTGGCGGACCTGCCCGGACACAGCGTCGCCTTCCAGCGGCCGTCATCGACCAGCGCCTATTTCGTCCCGGCTGCCGAGTTGCTCGGGCACGGGCTGCGGCTGGAGATACTGCTGTCACCCAGTGATGCGGTCGACGCTTCCGAGGTCGGCTACGTGTTCGCCCGCTCCGAGCTCAACATCGCCACCTGGGTGCACAAGGGCCTGGTGGATGTCGGCGTGATGAGTGACCTGGACTGGCAGAATCCAAGGCGCCTGCCGCCTGCCTTCCGCGCTGACATGGTCATGTTCGAGCGCAGCGAGGAATACCCGCGCGCGGTCGAGATGGTGCGCAAGGGGCTCGATCCACGGGTGCAGGCGCGGCTGTCGGAGGTGCTGCTGGCCGCAGCGTCGGATCCGGACGCGGCAGAGGCGTTGCAAAGGTTCTTCCAGACCACCCGGTTCCTGCCGATCGATCCGGCGTCAGCGCGTGCCCTGGAAGGAATTGCCGCCGGGGTCAAGCGGGTACGCGAGGAGGTCGAGTGAATTTCCGTTACGGCCTGCAGGCGAAGTTCCTCGCGATCATGCTGCTGGCGCTGCTGGTGGTGCTTGGCTTGTTCTACGTGATGGTGCAACGCCAGGCGCGCATGCAGGTCGACATCGAGCAAGTCAGTCGCGAGGCGATGCAGGCGATGGTATCGGACGGCCTGCGCAGGCGCGGCGAGGGTGCAGCCGCCCAGCTGACGCAGTCGCTGGCCAATCCCCTGTACTACTTCGACCTTGACGCGATCGGTGAACTCAGCCGCGCGACATTGCGCCAGCCGTCGACCCGCTACGTGGTCGTGTTCGACGCCGACGGCCTGATCGTCCACGACGGCAGCGACGAAATCGCGCCATACGGCCGGCCAATGGACGACGATCTCGCGGCAGGTGCCGTCGCGGCGCGGGAGCTGCATACGCAGTTCAGCGACACGGTCATGGACGTGGCCTCGCCGATCATGATCGGGTCGCAGCACATCGGCGGGGTGCGCATAGGTTTCGACCTGCAGAGTTCGCGCGACCTGCAGGAACAGGCGGTGTCGGAGCTGCGTGGACGGCTGGAAGAGCTGGGGGAGCGCCAACTCTGGTGGCTGGGCGTGCTCAGCGCCGCGCTGCTCGGATTTGGCCTGATCACGTTGTGGCTGATCCAGCGCTGGCTGGTGCGTCCCATCGGCGAGCTGGCCCGGTCCGCCGATGCCATCGAAAGCGGGAATTTCGATATTTGCACTCCGGTGAGCCTGCGCAACGACGAGCTCGGCGACCTCACCCGCGCCTTCGCGCGCATGAGCCAGAGCGTGGCGCGCCACGACCGCGACATCCGCCACATGGCCTACACCGATGCCCTCACCGGACTGGCCAACCGGCTGGCGTTCCGGGAGGTGCTGGACCGTCGGCTGCTGCAGTTGAACGGCGCCGGCCTGCAACTGGGCATGCTGTTTGCCGACATCGACGACTTCAAGCGCGTCAACGACACCTTCGGCCACGACGCCGGCGATGAAGTGCTGCTGCAGTTCGCCAGCCGCATCCGCTCGGCAGTGGAACGCCACGGCGGCGAGGACGCGATGGTCGCGCGCTTTGGCGGCGACGAATTCGTGATCCTGGTGCAGGGCAGCGCAACGCGCGCAGACGACGTGCGCAATGCCGCCACGCGGCTTGCGGAGGTCCTGGTCACCGAGCTTGCGCTGCCGATCGTGGTGCGCGATCGCCCGGTGTTCCTGAGCACCTCGATCGGCGTGACCCTGTTCCCCGAGGATGCGTCGAGCGCGACGACGCTGATGAAGAACGGCGACATCGCCATGTATCAGGCCAAGGTTGCGGGCAAGAACTGCTACCGGTTCTACAGCCGGGTGATGGACCAGGCGGCGGAGCGTCGTTCGGAACTGGAGCATGAGCTGCGCGGGGCGTGGGATCGCGGCGAACTGAGCCTTGCGTACCAGCCGGTCTACCGCGTCGGCGACCATGCGATGGTCGGGGCCGAGGCGCTGCTGCGCTGGCGGCATCCCGAGCGCGGGATGATCGCGCCGGCGGTGTTCATCGACATCGCCGAGCAGAGCGGCCTGATCGAGGTTCTCGGCCCGCAGGTGCTGCGCCAGGCATGCTTCGACGCGGCGCATTGGCAGCTCGCGTCGCCATCGCGTGAGCCGCTGTTCGTCGCGGTCAACGTGTCGCCCCGGCAGTTGCGCAGCGGCGACCTGCCGCAGATCGTGGCCAGGTCCCTGCTCGAGGCGGGATTGGCGCCGCAGCGGTTGCATGTGGAGCTGACCGAGACCGCGGTGCTGGGCGACGAGGCCCAGGCCAGCGAGTTGCTGTCGCAACTGCGTGCCACCGGGGTCAAGGTGTGGCTGGACGATTTCGGCACCGGGTTTTCCGGACTCAGCCATCTGCGCCGGGTCCCGGTGGATGGGGTCAAGATCGACCGCAGCTTCGTCGCCGACATCCTGCGCGACCCCGACGACCTCGCCCTGACCAGCGCCATCATCGCGATGGCGCACTCGCTCGGCATCACCGTGGTCGCCGAGGGCGTGGAAAAGGAGGGGCAGTACACGCTGCTGCGGGATCGAGGCTGCGACCTGGCCCAGGGCTACTGGCTCGGGTATCCCGTGCCGACGCAGGAGTTCCTGTCGTTGCTCGACTTGCCGGCGGCAGCACCGGCCTGACCGGCCGCGCTCAGATCAGCAGGTCGATCCAGTCGGCCGCCGCTGCGGCCAGGCTCCCCGACAGCACCCCGAACACCGTCACTGCGACCGACCCCGACAGCCAGGCCAGCGCCATCAGCAGCCCGTCGCGTTCGAGCAGGGCGAATGCGAACAGCAGCAACAAGCCGGCGAACAGGTAATTGGTGAACGGAATTGGCAGCGCCAGCAGCAGGCCCAGCAGGATCAGCAGCATCCCGCTGAGCGCGCTGGCGAGGCGGTGATCGAGCAGGGCGGCCGCGCGCGGTCGCACCGCCCGCTCCAGCCGCGTGAGCCATGGCGCGATCCGGTCACGGAATCCGACCATCGCGCGCCGGTGCGGTCCGCGTCGGGCGACGAAGCCCGGCAGCCAGGGCTTGCGCAATCCCAGCAGCAACTGCGCACCCAGCATCACCACCAGTGGGCCGCTGATCGCGCCGCCCACGCCAGGGATGGGAATGAAGCCGGGCAGGGTGGAGATGAACAGCAGCATCCCGAACGAGCGCTTGCCGAGCCCGGCAAATACGTCGCCCAGCTTGAGCACGTCCTCCGGATCGCCCACGGCAAAGCCATCCAGCAGCGCGCGGGTTCCTGTGTCGCGGCGGGGATCAGCCATTGACGTCGTCGTTGGCCGGATCGTGGACGACATGGCGCTGCAGCAGCAGCTTGTCGATGCGCGGCCCATCCAGGTCGACCACTTCGATCTCCCAGCCCGGCCAGGTGAAGCGCTCGCCCACGTGCGGGATGCGCCCGAAGTGCGCGATCACCATGCCGGCAGCAGTATGGAAGTCGTGTTCGTCCTCGTCGGGCAGGCGCCCGCCGCCGATCAGTTCGCGCAGGTCCTCGACGTGCAACGAGCCATCCAGCAACCACGAACCGTCGCCGCGTTCGATCACCGGCGATGACGCCTCGTCGCCTTCGGCCGACTGGATCCGCCCGATCACCGCACCCATCAGGTCGTTGACCGTGATCAGGCCGGTGATGTCGCCGTATTCGTCGACCACCAGTGCCAGCGACTGCTGCTCCTCGCGGAAGATCTCCAGCAGCTTGAACGCGTGGGTCGACTCGGACACGAACAACGCTTCGCGCAGGTCGCCGAACAGGTCCAGCGGCACCCCGGGCGCGAGTGCGCGCAGCAGCGACTTGGCTTCGACGATGCCGACCACTTCCCGATCGTTGCCGCGATAGACCGGGAAGCGCGAGAACGGCGACTCGCGCATCGTGGCGAGGTTCTTCTCAAGGGGCGCGTCGATGTCCAGCCAGGTGATCCGCGTGCGCGGCGTGGTCATCAGGCTCTCGGTGGTGCGGTCGCCAAGCCCGAGCACGCGATTCATCATCTTGCGTTCGTCGGCGTCGATCACCCCCTGCTCGTGGCTTTCGCTCACCAGCATGCGGATTTCCTCTTCGCTGACGTTCGATGCCCGCGATTCCTGCAGGCGCAGCAACTTGAGCATGCCGCGCGTGCTCAGGCTCAGCAGCCATACCGCGGGCGTGGCGATCCGCGAAACCCAGTGCATCGGCAGGGCGACCACGCTGGCCACCCGTTCCGGTGCCAGCAGCGCCAGCCGCTTGGGCAGCAGTTCGCCGAACACGATGCTGAGGTAGGTGATCAGGCTGACCGCAAGGACCACGCCGATCGGACCGGCATACTCGTTCCACGCCGGAACCGCCTCCCCCAGCCAGACGGCGATCAGCGCGCCGATTGCGTCGCCGCCGAACATGCCGGTGAGGATCGCGATCAGGGTGATGCCCACCTGCACCGTGGACAGGAATCGCTCGGGATGCTCGGCGAGCTCCAGCGCCTGGCGCGCCTTGGCGCTGGTGGCTGCATCCTGCCTGAGCCGCGACTTGCGCGCGGTCACCACCGACATCTCCGACAGCGCGAAGAAGCCGTTGAAGGCAATCAGCACCAGGACGATCGTCAACTCGAACATGCGTGCCGCTCCCTGATCGATGGGCAAGGTGCGGAGGCTTCAGCGGCGGATGCGGGAGGCCCGGAAGGCAGCCGTAAAGTGGCAGGCGGAGGTTGGGGGTCGTCGTCCATGTAGCAGGCAGAAACGCGCGAACGCGGGCTTGTGGCGCGCGGATGATAGCAGGTGGTCCGCCCGCGCCATCGTGAAGGAGACCCGCGGTCGGCGGGAACGCGTCATAATCCCGCCTGCTTCCGTTCGTCGGCAGTCCGCTGCCATCACTGCGCCAGTGCGCGCGTCCCGATTTGCGTGCCACGACGAGGTCATGCCCATGTTCTCCCTGCAAACCATGTTTGGCCAAGGCGCCCAGTTCTTCACCCTGCTGGAAGAGGCCGCGGTCGCGGCCCACGACAGCACCAAGGCCCTGCACGCGATGATGCAGCGCGGCGAGAAGCAGCCGTCGCTGGAGGCGTTCAAACTGGCGCGCCAGCGTGAGCGCGATGCATCCGACAAGATCAGCCAGGCGCTGGTGGACAGCTTCATCACCCCGATCGAGCGCGAGGACATCGAGTCGCTGGGCTCGGCGCTGTACAAGATCCCCAAGCAGGTCGAGAAGTTCGCCGACCGCTATTCGCTCGCGACCCAGCACCTGGAGCACATCGACTTCGCGCCGCGCGCGGCGATGCTGGAGCAGGCCGCGGCGGTGGTTGTGCTGATGGTGCGGCAGTTGCCGCAGCTGAGGCTGGAGCCGATGAAGGTGCTCAGCGACCAGTTGCGCGCGCTGGAGAACGAGGCCGACCGGCTGATGCTGGAGCTGTACCGCGACATCTACTCGGGCCGGCTCGACCCACGACAGATGTTCCTGCTCAAGGAGTTCTTCGAGATCCTCGAGAAGGCGATCGACCGCTGCCGCGAAGCCGGCGTGGTGACGTACGGCATCGTGCTGAAGAATTCCTGAGGCGCCCGGGATGCTTACGCTGGTCCTGATCGTGGTGCTGACGGCGCTCATATTCGAGTACATCAACGGCTTTCACGACACCGCCAACTCGATTGCCACGGTGGTGGCGACCAAGGTGCTGTCGCCGATGCAGGCGGTCGCGCTGGCCGCTTCGATGAACCTGCTGGGCGCGCTCGCCGGCACCGCGGTGGCCAAGACGATCGCGTCGGGCCTGATCAACCTCGACGTGGTCCAGGTCGGTTCGCAGCTGATCCTGTGCGCATTGACCGGCGGCATCGTCTGGAACCTGATCACCTGGTGGAAGGGCCTGCCGTCGTCGTCGTCGCATGCGCTGATCGGCGGCCTGCTGGGTGCGGCGTTCGCGGCGGCATCCAACAATCCCGACTCGATCATCTGGTCGGCGCCCGCCGACCCCAGGTACAAGAGCGCCGGCGTGCTGTGGAAGGTGATCGTGCCGATGGTCAGCTCGCCGATGCTGGGCTTCATCGCCGGCTTCGTGGTGATGGGCGTGCTGTTCGCGGTGATCTCCGGGATGGCCGCCAGCGGCGGCGTGCTCGCGCGCATCGCCCGCCCGCGCTGGGTCAACGGCTTCTTCGGCAAGTTCCAGATCGTGAGCGCGGCCGGCATGGGTTTCGCGCACGGGCTCAACGACGCGCAGAAGACCATGGGCATCATCGCGCTGGCGCTGGTCAGCGCGCAGGTCGCCGGCACCCTGGACGCGCTGCCGCCGTGGCTGGCGTTCCTGCATCCGTCGCCCGAAGCGCTCACCGAGGGCGACATCGACACCTGGATCAAGGTCGCCTGCGCGCTGGTGATGGCCGCGGGCACCGCCGCAGGCGGCTGGCGGATCATCAAGACGCTCGGCCACAAGCTGGTGAAGCTGCACCCCATCCACGGCTTCGCGGCCGAGACCAGCGCCGCTTCGGTGATCATGGCCGCCTCCTCGCTGGGCATCCCGGTGTCGACCACGCACAACATCTCCGCCGCGATCATGGGTGTCGGTAGCGCCAAGCGCCTCAATGCGATCAAGTGGACCGTGGTCGAGAGGATGCTCTGGGCGTGGATCCTGACGATCCCCGCCGCCGGTGGCATCGCCTACCTTCTGTTCGAGGCCTTCATCTGGTTCGGCTGGGCGTGATGTCTGCGACCTCGCGCTAGGGCGCGTTGGTGCAGATACGAAAAAGCCCGCGGTCGCGGGCTTTTTCATTGGCGTCGTGCCGCTGGCCTCGGCTCAGAGCAGGTCGCCGTCGGCCGACAACGCCCGCTCCATCCGGTCGCCCAGGCCGCCGATCTCCAGCACCAGGCGGTCGACCTCGGAAGCATCCAGGCCATCGTACGGGCGGTTCTCGCACAACTGCAGGTACGGCACGCTGTCCAGGTCGCCTATGGCCAGATAGCCGACCCGGCTCTGCCAGTTGAACACCAGCGCGCGCCGCGCATCCAGGCCGGTGGTCGGCGCGACCGCGGTGCTGACGCGCAGGTACGGCCGGCCGTCGTCGTCGTCGAGTTCCGACAGAAAGATTGCCTGGTGGCGGCGGCCCTGGTCGAGCGACAACTCGACGCAGGCCACCCCGTCGTCCTGCATCGTCAGGTTGAACCCGGCATTGCCCAGGTGCTTGCGGATCTGCTCGAACTTGTTCACGCGCGCTCCAATTCACCAGTCGGCTCTATGCTACCGCGATGAACGTCGACGCGGCCAAACGCATCGTTGCCACGATCCGGGCCATTCCGCCCGGGCAGGTCGCCGGCTACGGCGAGGTAGCGCGGCGCGCGGGACTGCCCGGGCGGGCGCGGATGGTGGCGCGCCTGTTGAGCCAGAACGACGACGCGAAACTGCCGTGGCATCGCGTCCTGCGCTCGGATGGACGCATCGCGTTTCCCGAAGGCTCCGCACCATTCATCGAGCAGTGCATGCGCCTGCGTGCGGAGGGAGTGCGGGTCGAACGCGGCCGCGTGCGCGACATGGTCGCCGCGGCGACCCTCGACGCACAGCTGTGGGGTCCGGTGGACTGAAGGGCGCAACGCGACCATGCCGCATCCGCGGGACGGGCCATGCCAGAAATGCGCAACCGCCACGACGGCGCAGCCGCTACCATGGCAGCCCCCAACAAGGATTGCCGATGTTCTCCAACCTGCCGCCCGTCGTCAAAGCGCTGTTGATCGCCAACGCACTGGTCTTCCTGCTGCAGATGGTGGTGAGCCCGCAGGCGCTGGCGCCCTTCATGCTGTGGCCGCTGGGAAGTGCGGGCGACCCGTACGCGGTCACCGAATTCCTGCCGTGGCAGGTGCTCACCTACAGTTTCATGCACGGCAGTTTTCCGCATCTGCTGTTCAACATGCTGGCGTTGCTGATCTTCGGCGCGCAACTGGAACACACCTGGGGCGAGCGCCGGTTCCTGACCTACTACGTGGTATGCGTGGTGGGCGCGGCGATATGCCAGCTTGCCGTGGGGGCGTGGGTGGTCTCCCAGGGCAGTCCGGCGTATCCCACCATCGGTGCTTCCGGAGGCGTGTTCGGCCTGCTGCTGGCGTACGGCATGCTGTTCCCGAACCAGCGGGTGATGCTGCTGATCCCGCCGATCCCGATGAAGGCGCGCACGCTGGTGATCGTCTATGGCGTGATCGAACTGCTGCTCGGCTTCAGCGGGCTGCAACCGGGCGTCGCCCATTTCGCCCACCTGGGCGGAATGCTGTTCGGCTGGCTGCTGATCCGTTACTGGCGCGGACAACCGCCGTTCGGCCGCCGTCCGCCACCGCGGCCGCGCATCGTGCGCTGAGCGCACGATCAGGAACCGAAGTCAGGGTCGTCGGTCCCTGCTTACGCCGCGAGCCTGATGGCTGGCGGCGGATGGAGGCTGGATGGCGCGATCGTTCGCGCCATCGTGCCCGCTTGAATCACTCCGCGGCCGGCTCCGGCCACAGCGAGATGCGGTTGTCGGCGTCGACCTCCATCGGCGTGCCCGGCTTGCAGCCATGGACTTCGCCAAAGCCGGGCTGGTTGGCCAACGGCCCGTTGGTACGCCATTTCCCCGGGGCATGCGCGCTGCCGGCGGCGCGCAGCGTCGCGACCTCGGTGCTCACGTGCTGCGGCCAGAGGCCGGCCCAGCCCTCATGGAATGCCAGCTTCACCGCCGCGTCGGCGTCCGGCTTCGCGGCGCGGTAGGCGGCCCACGCCAGTTCGACCCCGGCAAGGTCGGCGATGTTCTCGTCGCGGGTCCGGATGCCATTGATCCGCGCTCCCGGCAGCACGGGATCCTCATAGGAGCCGTACTGCGCGGACACGCGGTTGCCCAGTGCCTCCCACGCGCCGACCTCGGCCGGCGTCCACCAGTCGCGCAGCGCACCGCTGGCGTCGACCATGCGGCCGCGGCTGTCGAAGCCGTGGCTGAGTTCATGGCCGACCAGCGCACCAAACGCACCGTAGTGGGCGGCGTCGGGCTTGAGCATGTCCAGCACCGGCGCCTGCAGCATGGCCGCCGTCACGATCAGGCGATTCTGGGCGATGTCGTACGCCAGCGCGGGCTGCTGCGGCAACACGCTCCAGCGGCGGTCGGCATTGTCCCGGCCGATGCGCCCCATTTCCTGGGCATGGCGCCAGGTCGAGGCGATCAGCATGTTGCCGCCGAAGCTGCCGCGGCCCATGGGCTGGATCGTGTAGTCGAGATCGCGCGCGGGCGTGCCGATCTCGATCCGCAGCTTGGCCAGTTTGGCCTGTGCCTCCGTCTTCGCCTCCGGGCCGAGGCGGGGATCGCGCTGCAGCGAGGCGCCCAGCGCGTCACGCACCTGCTCGGCGACCTGTTGCGCACGTGCGCGGGTCGGCGCCGGCAGGTAGCGGGCGGTGTACTCGCGCCCGAGCATCGGCCCGGCGGCGTGGTTGATCGCATCCAGCACCTGCTGCTGGCGTGGCGGCGCGGTGGTCTGCCCGGCCAGCACGCGGCCGCGGAAGTCGAAGTGCGCATCGCGCCAGGCGCTCGCGAGGTAGGGCGCCATCGCATCGCCGACCCGCCAGCGCAGGTAGGCGCGCCACTGCGCGGGCTTGAGTTTCTTGACCAGCGCGTCGAGCTGGGCCAGCAGCGCCGGATTCGCGATCGAGATCGTGTCGTCGACGATGCCCTGCACTTCGAGGAACTTGCCCAGTTGCAGGTTCGGGTACTGCGCGTCCAGGCCGGATACGGCCACCGGCGCGTAGTTGGCACGCGGGTCGCGCAACAGCGTGACCGGCCGCGACGACTGCGCCAGGCGGGTCTCCAGGTCGATCACCAGCTGTGCCTGCGCGGCCAGCTGCTTCTGTGGCACTCCGGTCAACGCGAGGATCTTCTGCACGTAGGCTTCGTACTGCGCCATCAGCGCGACGGTGTCGGCATCGGTGCGGGTGTAGAAGGCCGGGTCGGGAAGGCCGAGGCCGCCCTGGCTGAGGTAGCCGATGTGGCGGTTGAGGTCCTGCAGGTCGATGTCGGCGCCGAAGTGGAACGCCACCGGGATGCCGACCTGGTGCAGCGCCGCGAATGCGGGGGCGACATGCGCGCTGCGCTTGATCGCGTCGATGCGTTGCAGCAGCGGCGCGATCGGGTTTGCGCCGTCGGCCTCCACGCCGGGTTCGTTCAGGCCGCTGGCCCAGAAATCGCCAAGCAGCGTCTGCACCGGATTCTGTGGTGACTGCATCGTTGCGTTCAGCAGTTGCAGTTGCTGGGCACGGGCCACGTCTGCCAGCCGCTCCATCGCCGAAATCGAGCCGCCGCCCGCCGGCAACGGATTGACTGCCAGCCAGCCGGCATTGGCGTGACTGTAGAAGTCGGTGCAGGCGGGGCTGACCGGTTCAGGCTTGGCCGCCTTGCGACGTCTTTGCGCATCGGCATCAGGCGAGGCGAGGCCGGCAAGCAGGCTCAGGGCGAGGGCGCAGGCGAGCGGTCGTAGGGTCATTGCGGATTCCGTCCGGGACATCGGTCGAAGTCTAGCAAGCGCTGCGGAGCTCTCCTGAACGCGTTTGGCAGTTGCGAAAGCCAGGGTCGGAATCGCGGACGTGAAAAACAAAAAAAAGCCCGGGCATGTGCCCGGGCTCGGAGTGACATCCAGCGGCTGGGATTCGTGATCAGCCGCGCGCGGTCACCAGATCACCACCTGGGCGTCGCCTTCGCGGACCATCGGCTGGCCGGGCTTGCACGAGAACGCCGCGGCGAACGCCGGCAGGTTCGACGGCGCGCCCATCGCGCGGAAGTTGGCCGGTGCGTGCGGATCGGTCGCCAGTCGCACGTTGAGCTCATCGGGGGTGAAGTTGCGGCGCCACACGGTTGCCCAGTTGGCGAAGAAGCGCTGGTCGCGGGTCAGGCCATCGGTCATCGGGTCCGGCGTGCCGGCCGTGGCCTGCTTCATGGCGTCATAGGCCACCGCCAGCCCGCCGAGGTCGGCGATGTTCTCGCCCAGCGTCAGCTTGCCGTTGACGTTCTTGCCCGGCACCGCCTCGTAGGCGTCGAACTGGTCGACGAGCTTGTCGGTACGGCCACTGAAGCCCTTGAGGTCGGCGTCGCTCCACCAGTTCTCGAAGTTGCCGGTCGGCCCGAAGCGGCTGCCCTGGTCGTCGTAGCCGTGGATCATCTCGTGGCCGATCACCGCGCCGATGCCGCCGTAGTTCATCTCGTCGGTGGCGTTCGGATCGAAGAACGGCGGCTGCAGGATCGCGGCCGGGAACACGATCTCGTTCTGCAGCGGGTTGTAGTAGGCGTTGACCGTCTGCGGGCTCATGCCCCATTCGGTCTTGTCGACCGGCTTGCCGATCTTGCCCAGATTCCACTTGTAGTTGAACTCGTTGGCCGCAAGCACGTTGCCGATGTAGCTGTCGCGGCTGGTGGCCAGGCCGTCCCACTCACGCCACTTGTCGGGGTAGCCGATCTTCGGGGTGAAGCTGGCCCACTTCTCCATTGCCTTGGCCTTGGTCTCGTCGCTCATCCACGCGAGGTTCTCGATCCGGCCCTTGAGCGCGTCGCTGAGGTTCTTGACCAGGGTCTCCATGCGCGCCTTGGATTCGGCGGTGAACGCGACATCCACGTACATCTGGCCCAGCGCCTCGCCGGCGCCGCCCTCGATCGTGCCCAGGTTCCACTTGTAGTTGAACTCGTTGGCGGCCAGTACGTTGCCGATGTAGCTGTCGCGGCTGGTGGACAGGCCGCTCCAGTCACGCCACTTCTCCGGGTAGCCGACCTTGGGCGTGAAGCTGGCCCACTGGTCCATGGCCTTGGCCTTGGTTTCGTCGCCCATCCAGTCGAGCTTCTCGATGCGCTCCTTGAGCGCGGCGCTCAGATTGGCGACCAGTGCCTCCATGCGAGCCTTGGAATCGGC